>CAILON010000258.1 GCA_903835865.1 uncultured beta proteobacterium | reverse complement strand
AGGAATGAGAAGTGTACGTATTTCAACTGCTGGATGCCCTAGCGATTATTCACAAGGCCTGCTTCCAATTATCGCTCAAAGCCTTGGGTATAAGCTCGACTGGGTAAAGCCCAACCAAGCAGATCTCCTCATCATGGGCCCCTTCATGAATTTCCATGCCAAGAAATTGAAATGGTGGCCAAAACCACTTCGGCCAGCTGCACAGACCCTATTTAACTCATTCTCTTCCCGAAGAGATTTACCGCTTAGGGTTTTCCATAGCGCAGAAAATCTTCGCCATGACACCATCCCGGCCGACTACAGCATTTCATTTGATCTCAACATCAATTCCCCTACCCATTTCCGCCTTCCTTATTGGATGGAGATGATCAATTGGTCGCATGAGGGAATCGTTGGCAATCAAAATCCTCGGTATGGTCAGTTAATGACGATCGAGTGCCTAATGCAACCTCTTGGTAAGCATTTTTTAGGCCGAACAAAAACAGCGGCTTTTTTGAGCTCTCATATTCGTGAGCCTCGTAAAACACTATTTGAAGCACTGCAAAAAGTCATTCCTGTTACCGGCTTTGGTGCTTATTTTGATCAAAATATTGAAAATCACCATGCGAGTGGCTTTCTCAAACAAGACCTCCTTAAAGAATTTGCCTTCAATCTCTGCCCGGAAAATGGCATGTACCCAGGCTACTACACTGAAAAGATTCCCGAGGCCTTCTTTGCCGGGTGTTTGCCCATTACCTGGGCGGATCAAAATGTGCGAGTCGACTTTAATCCCAATGCATTTATTAATCTTGCACCGATGGCCTGGTGTAACTATGATCCGCTTACAGAAATACTGAACTCTTCTCAACACTTAGAGACTTATGCGTCACAAGCTTTGCTTCTCAATGCACCGAGCATTTTGCCATTTAGAGATTTTGTCAAACGCATGATGGAAGATGCAAGGTCCTAAGTGATGAAGATTGGTTTTCACACGAATGGCTTATCGCTACGTGGCACAGAAATTGCTCTTTATGATTACGCCAACCATAACCAACAGTTACTAGGTAATGAGTCTGTTGTCTTTTATCGTAAAAATAACCAGGTCATTCCATCAGTCTTGGAGAAATTTTCTAGCCAATTTAAGTTGTGTCCATATGAAGGCCAAGCTGAATTAAATCGCCTCATTGAGAAAGAAAAAATTGACTTAACCTACTTTATTAAGTCAGGTGAGCGTGATGACGCCATTTGTGAGAGTTCACCCGCTTTGATTCATGGGGTCTTTCCAACTAAGCCAGAAGAATTTCATGGAGACAAATACGCTTTTGTCTCGCAGTGGCTTTCAAAGGAATATTCCAATAACAAAATACCATTTGTTCCCCATATGATTGAGTTACCAGACCATGATGGCAACCTCAGATCAGAACTTGGAATACCTGATAGCGCAACCGTTCTTGGTTGGTATGGTGGTTCAGATAGCTTTAATCTCGAGTTTGTAAAGAAAGTAATCCTGGAGGTTATTGAAAAGCGCCCTGACCTCTATTTTTTATTCATGAATATAGAGCCCTTTGCTAAGCATTCAAAGCTCATCTTTCTACCCGGCAACTCCGATCTCATCTACAAGGTGAAATTTATCAACACTTGTGATGGGATGCTCCATGCTCGGGGTATTGGTGAAAGCTTTGGCTTAGCCTGTGGAGAGTTCTCCATCAAAGGAAAACCGGTTATTACTTACGCCCTATCGCCGCAACGCAGCCATATTGAGATCTTGGGCGATAAAGCAATCCTCTACAAAGGTAAAAAGGATTTAGCTGAAATATTCCTAACATTTACTCGCCAAGTGCAGCACGCAAAAAATTGGGATGCCTACTCGCAAGATTTTTCCCCTAAAGAAGTCATGCATCAATTTGACACGGTTTTTCTGCGCGGCAAACAGCTATCAGAGATTAGCATTTCACCACTCGATCGAATGGTGATCCAAAAATACCGTTTTGAACGTAAATTACGGAACTTGCAAAAAAAGCGCTACTTATAAAGCGCTCGTAAATTGGAGTTGAGGTTGCTTAGCTTGGGAACCAAGGGTTCTTTGAGAGCCAACGATCTAAAGCGCGTGAGACTGAACGCTTTAGCTTTGCCAAGCCCCGAATTGGCAACCTACCAGGCCTATCTGCTATGGTGGTCTGAGCACCAGTGATGTCAACCGGATAAGGGTTGATGGCTAAAAACTCCAAGTGATGTTTTTGGTAATGCTCTAAAAAATGATCTAGGGGCTCGTAAATATCTGTTGAGGCATCAAGCAGTATTTGGGCAGCTTCTGGTTTGATGAGGTAGGCAGTTGCCCCAACTGCATCTCCTATGTTTCTCACCAAATTAATCTCTTCACCAGCCTGAATTTTCTCTTGTGGTACTTCACTCAAGCCCTGCAACCTGACGGCACTCCATCCCTTGCACTCAGTCATTAAAAAATGAACTGTTTTTTCGAAGTGCGGGAGTAAGAAAAAGTCGTCCTCAAAAACAATTGTTGCAATATTTTTGTCCACGCATTCTTGCCAGGCTTTCTTGTGTGATAAGAAACAGCCAAGCTCATTTGGAGTTAATTCGAAGCCTAATAATCTTTTTACCTTTTCAGGTTTGTATTCTTTAGGGTTATCTTTTAGTGAGGCTCCTCT
>CAILON010000257.1 GCA_903835865.1 uncultured beta proteobacterium | reverse complement strand
AGAACAAAAGGGGCAAAGGTTGTAGTGCTTTTATCTCACAATGGTATGGATGTAGATTTGAAGATGGCATCACGGGTACGTGGTTTAGATGCCATCTTGGGTGGTCATACCCATGATGGGGTGCCTATTCCGGTGAAGGTAAAAAATACCGGTGGCGTGACCCTGGTAACAAATGCAGGCTCCAATAGTAAATTTCTAGGCGTGCTTGATTTTGATGTGAAGGGTGGTAAAGCGGTAGATTTCCGCTATAAGCTTTTCCCAATTTTTTCGAACATGATTCCCGCTGATCCAGTCATGAATAAGCTGATAGCGAAGATCAGGGCTCCTTATGAAGCTAAGCTCAATGAAAAGCTCGCAACTACTGAGGGGCTGCTGTATCGTCGCGGAAACTTTAATGGCAGTTTTGATCAACTCATTCTGGATGGTTTGATGGCGCAAAAGAATGCTGAAATTGCTTTCTCTCCAGGCTTTCGCTGGGGAACAAGTTTATTACCCGGTCAAGCGATTACTCGTGAGAATCTATTGGATCAAACCGCGATTACTTATCCATACACCACTGTCACGAACATGACAGGTGAGACGATTAAAACGATTTTGGAAGACGTTGCGGATAATCTATTTAACCCCGACCCGTATTACCAGCAGGGTGGCGATATGGTCCGTGTTGGTGGGATGCAATACACCATTGATCCAGTTCAAACTGCAGGCAAGCGCATTACTGATATGCGTTTGAACGGTAAGCCGATCGAAGCAAGCAAAACTTATAAAGTGGCAGGATGGGCGCCGGTCAGCGAAGAGGCAAGGAATGCTGGAGGCGAGGCTATTTGGGACGTTATGGAGCGTCACTTGCGTGATGTGAAGGTGGTTAAAGCCGTTAAGCTTAATGAGCCCATCATTAAAGGTATCAGCAACAATCCAGGCATGGCCCCAATTTAAATATTATGAAAGTTGCAGCGATGAATAAACTTATCCACCTTATTTTTACAGCAATGATTGCCATTGGTTTCGGATCCATAGCAAGCGCTCAATCATCAGGACCTACTAAAGTGGTTTATCACATTGATGATGCTGAGACTCAAGGCTTAAAGGGATTGCGTAATATTCGCAATCACTTAGATACATCTCCTCAAACCACCATTATTGTTGTGACCCATGCGAATGGTGTTGATTTATTGATGGAAGGCGCCAAGGATAAAAAGAACAACGTGGAGTATGCCCCGCTAGTTGGAGCACTTAAATCCCGCGGCGTGAAGTTTGAAGTTTGTGAAATTACTTTAAAGAATCGCAATCTCAAGAAAGACCAATTCATCATGGATGCAGATTTCACGCCATCTGGTGTGGTGCGTGTTGCTGATCTGCAATATAAAGACGGTTTTGCTTACATTAAGCCTTAATTCCAATCAATGAATACAGGTATGGTTAGCATCAGATATATAAAGCAAGCGATAGGGATCCTCATAGGGTCCTTTATCTTTTTTGCTAAGGCTAATGGCCAGGCGTTACCAGTAGACACAATTCAATTAAAGCCGGTTCAAGTAGCGCCTCATACCTATTTCGTTCAAGGCTATCCAGAAATGGGTAACAGCGCCAACCAGAATTTTATTTCTAACGCCGGCTTTGTTGTAACCCCTAAAGGGGTCGTAGTGGTTGATGCCCTAGGTTCGCCAATTTTGGCGAAGAAGCTTATCCAGGAAATCGCCCGCATAAGCCCTCAAAAAATAGTTGCCGTGATTGTGAGTCATTACCATGCTGATCATGTCTATGGCTTACAAGAATTTAAGAGGATTGGTGCAAAAATTTATGCACAAGGTGATGGTAGGAATTACTTATCCTCGGAGACGGCAAGGCAGCGTCTCATTGCCTCACGTATTGATTTTGCGCCATGGGTTAATGAAAGTACAAACCTGATTTCTGCAGATGTCTGGATAGATAAACAATTCAAACTCAGTGTTGGCGGTGTTAATTTCTTTATTAGTAGGGTTGGTCCTGCACATGCCCCCGAGGATTTGATGGTCTATGTGCCGTCTGAAAAAGTATTATTTGCAGGAGACTTGGTATTTCGGGGGCGAATTCCCTTTGTCGGCAACGCTGATAGCAAGGGTTGGTTAGGCGCCTTGGATGAAATTGAGCGCCTAAATCCAGATATTGTGATTCCTGGGCACGGTAACTACTCCGTAAATCCCGTTCAAGATATTGCCTTTACCAGGGGCTACCTCAAATACCTTCGGGGGTCGATGTCTAATTCCGCTATTAATCTTGATCCTTTTGAAGAGGCTTATCAGCAGACGGATTGGTCTGAATACGAAGGAATGCCCTTATTTAGGGCTGCTAATCGCATGAATGCCTATAACGTTTACCTCTCGATTCAGGCTGAGTAGGGCAAACTTAGCGCTAGGGCTTTAAAATAGAGGATTAATGCTAAATCCTTGATTTTTAATGAAATTGACTTTTATTCGCGCCATCTCGATAGCAATACTTTGGGCTGTATTTACCCCCCAATCTTTTGCTGCCCATGACTTGGCCAACGGTAAGAATATTGATCAGCAAAAATGTTATGCCTGCCATGCAAAGAAAACAGGCTTTGGAAATGGCGACATGATTTATACGCGTTCCGATAGCAAGGTTAAATCCGTGGCTAATTTGAAAAAGATGGTCGGGCTTTGTAACACCGAATTACGGCTGGATCTATTTCCAGAAGATGAGGCGGATGTAGTGGCATATCTGAATCAACAGTTTTACAAATTTAAACCTTAATTTTTTAGAATTTATTCATCATGGAAGTTGTTGATACAGCATCACTTAGTAAGTCTGTCCTTTGGGCAACTTTTGCGATTACCTTTGTGCTTGGTGCTGTCATGCAAAAAACAGGTTTTTGTAGCATGGGTGCTGTTTCTGATGTGTTCATTATGTCTAGCTGGGATCGACTAAGGCAATGGTTTTTAGCAATTGGTGTTGCGATTATCGGTTTTGCTTTGATGTCCTACTTGGGATTGATAGATCCACTCAAAAGCATTTATACCGGCACTAAATTTCTTTGGCTATCCACCCTGGTAGGCAGTGTTTTGTTCGGGTTCGGCATGGTTCTTTCTTCTGGCTGCGGCAGTAAGACTCTAGTACGTATTGGCGGCGGCAATCTAAAGTCAATTATTGTTTTTATGGCCTTGGGCTTAAGTGCTTACATGACCATGCGCGGCTTTTTAGGCGTTTTTCGTATCAATACGCTGGATACCTTTTTTATTGCTTTTAATACACCTCAAGATTTGCCTAGCCTACTTAGCGGACCATTAGGTATTGCTCGAGCAAATTTACATCTTGCTTTAGGCCTAGTCATCGGATTTTCTTTCATTGTTTTTTCCTTGGCGAAAAAATCGTTTTGGACATTTGAGAATCTCTTTGCTGGTATTGCTGTTGGTTTAGCCATTTGCGCTGTATGGTGGGTATCGGGCAGCTTGGGTTATGTTGCAGAGGATCCCAATACATTAGAAGAGGTATTTTTGGTAACCAATTCGGGTCGCATGGAGAGCCTCTCCTTTGTGGCGCCTTATGCTTATTCGTTGGATTGGCTCATGATGT
>CAILON010000256.1 GCA_903835865.1 uncultured beta proteobacterium | reverse complement strand
TAAATCTGTTCTCTGATGTGACCCATCGCAAAAGGGTTGGGCATTACTTAAGCCACAACTGCACCAATAGTAGGTCTGGCCTTTGACTACCTCTACTGGATAAGGTGTATTTTTAGCTGTCTTTATCTCCATGCTGGCTCCCTATGCAATTTATTGATAGATACGCTTACTCGTATGACCACTCATAACCTACATCAATGATCTCTAATACATAACCAAAATGATGCAGGCAATAGGCATTCCAGTCTTTATGAAATTCAGCCAATGTTGTATCGCAGTGATGGCGATTAATTAAATTTAGCAGGCCATGGTCTTTACTCTCAATCTGACCGTCTTTAGATTTCACAACTACATAAATTGCATGTTTTCCACTCATAACAACCTCTGCAGGTTCAATGATGGTTTTAGATTACTCTAGTAATTACGCCTAGGGAAGAAGATTTGCAATATCAATACAAAGTGGGCAATTCCTTGTCTTGGCTTGCAATATGGTGCCATGCAATACGATTTCACCTACTAAAAAACTACATAATTAGTTAGACAAACTCCCTCATTAGGTTCAGCATAAGTTGGTATTAATAGATTAATTGATCACAACTTAGGTCTTGTTTTTCCGCTTTGATAGGAGGATGCCATGGGTACCCAAAATTTGCAAATTGAAGAAGATAGCTTGACTGAAAAGTTCTTTGAACTTCAGAGTAATGATTTGGTGCAAGAGCGATTAATTTGGCAACATTTAACAAAGCGCAAAATTAATGAAATGAATCATATCCCGGATGAAAGCTATGCAGACTGGGGCGATGATTGAATAGCCGCATATGAAAATAACCGTCTATCGTTACAAAGTGTATGACTACCAGCATGATGACCATGCTTACATTCCACCGCACTATGCGACACGAGAATATATTGAACGACTAGAAGGCACGACCATCATTGAGTATGACCATTTAGAAGTTGATGAATCTGATCTAGACGCTCTTGGCCGGATTATAGTTAAAGAGGGCTAACTGGCTATGCCTCCTTTCAAAGGATATTTCAGTAAGAGCCTTCCAATCAGTTTTTCTTGTTAAAAGTTGCTTCAGTAATCGGCATGTGTGTAACAACACAACACACGTCATCCAAGTGTTTGTAGGTAGACACCTTAACCTCAAACCATCTTTTATCTCCATTGCTGTGGCAAGGATATTTTGAAGTAAATGTTTTTGTGTTTTCCGCAATAACTGCACGAATAGCTCTAGCTACTTTATTTGCATCTTCAGCACCAGGCCCCATTGCTTTCTCACACACAGCTAGATAATTAACGCCTTCGCATCCTAGGCTTCCTCCCTTTAATTTGGGATAAAGCATAGCCGCAGATCGCCATGCACTATTAACCAAAATAATGATGCCCTCTGTATTTAATACAGCTGTCAGGGGCGAAACAAAGTTCAAAGCAGCTTGCGCCAAACCTTCTATTTTTCGGAGTCCATAGGCCTCTACTTTTGCCCTATCTTGCTCGCTATCAATCCCTGCAGGAATACTTGCTTTCTCGGTGACAGTCGTAGAATAAATGAACGATGCATCTAAGTTTAGCCAGCTAATTAAAGTCTTCAGTCTTTCTGTCTCTGGCATGGATTGGCCATTGATCCATTTTCTGGCTGATTCACGACTCATTGGAGCTGACTGAAAGTTACGAAGATTAAATTCAATTGTCAGCTTATTAGCCGTAGGAATTTTGCCAAACTTATCTATTAGCCCTGCCCTGAAGGCTAAATTAAAACGTTCGATTACAAGTTTGTTGATAGTGAAAACTCCCTAGAGTGCTCTCTTACCCATCTAACACTATCTACCTTTTACAGCCCTATGTCAGATTTATTACATTTGCCCACTTGAACTTGGCAATAAGTCATGAATTAAGTCTAACTTAGTAAGCATTAGGCCAAATTGGCTAAAGGACCTTGGAATGACAGAGCTGACACACGCAATGGCATTAGAACGACTAGAGACTGGTGACTCAATCAACCTTCTGGATATGAAGAATCTATCTTATGCAGATCTCGATAAGCTATTTGAAGACATCAAATTTTGGAAAATTCATGGAAAAAGTGATTTTAATTTAAGAATTCGGTATCAAAAAAATGATACCTAAACATAAAACTTACTTTGCTCTAGATCTTAAAAATAACAAGGAATTAAGCCCTATTTCCTTGGCAATGCAGGAGAAATCCCCGATGAACTTAACTATTAATAGTCGTGACCTAGAAGTCACTCCCGCCATGCGC
>CAILON010000255.1 GCA_903835865.1 uncultured beta proteobacterium | reverse complement strand
TTGAAATCAATAACAGGGACCAACCGAGTCTTATCGACCTCGGCCAAAGAAAACTCCAATTGAGAGGGCTGACCATCAGCACCCTCAAACTCCAAACCAAATTTCGCATCAGGTGAATTTAATTCACCACTCAGCAAACCTTGCAACACACCACGAAAATTCTTGCGAGCTCCAACTGCTACCCGCAATTTCAAATCCACTTCCATTCCGGCAAAGCGCTCAAAATCCGCTGCTGACTTCACTGGGCGATCTAAACCTGGTGAAGAAATCTCAAGACGTTCATAAGGAATGTTCTCAACTGGCAACGAATAGCTCAGCTGATGACTTACCTTTTCACAATCGAGAACATTAATTAAGCGCTCGTAATCAGGGTTTTCGATCGTGACGCGCAGCAATCCTCCGGCTTCACGCTCAATCTCAACTAACGTGTAGCCTAAGTTTTCCAGCTCTGCAGAAATAACCTGCTGATCCTTCACGACTTCCCTTCATGCCAAATTGGCAAAAAAAAATGGGCTTCAAAGCCCATATTCTCGAAATTCAGAACAGGCCGACTTACGTTGATCGCAACATCAGTCGGTAACAACTAAAAACTGCAGAAATCTGCAATAAGACCAAAATTATAGCCGATTTAGGGGAAAACTATTAGAGATCAGAAGCTTTCGCCAGGGTTTCGAGGCTTTCTCGGACCCTTAATGAAGGGTTTTCTCCCTTTTGGTGCGCTTCTTTTAGGCCCGTTTCCTGGACTTTGTGGGTTAGCTGTCACAAATGCAGACTGCCCATGGTGCACTTTGTTCGCTTTATTGCGATTTTGCCCCTGTCCACCCTGACCGCCTTGTCCACCCTGGCCGCCTTGACCAGGTCTACCGCCCTGAGTACGTCCTCGGAAAGGTCCGCGCCCCTCGACTGAGCCACCGCCTGGTTTACCGCCCCGCCCTTGATGGGTTAGACCATTGTGACCACTTGCGAGGGTCAGCGCATCACGTGAGCCCCAATAAGAAACAGAGGTTTGCATTGGGTCTGGCTGAAAGTCACCACTTGGAGTGGAGTGACGATCACGACCTTGTGAGTTTGGATTGCGGCCTTTATCGTGCGGCTGAGGCATCTTCAAACCCGCAGACTTCATCAAGTTATAGATACCGCCAGCCTCAATCTCTTCCCATTTCCCCCGCCTCAAGCGAGGAGGTAATAAGAAAATGCCATAACGAGTTCGGATTAAGCGAGATACCGTATGGCCAACCGCTTCAAACATACGACGCACTTCGCGATTACGCCCCTCACTTAATGCAACGTGGTACCAACGGTTGGCACCTTCACCACCACCCATCGCTAGGCGTAAGAATTTAGCTTGGCCATCATCGAGCGTAATGCCGCTCTTTAATTGCGCTGTGTTTTCTTGACTCAACTCACCCAGAATACGCACAGCGTATTCACGCTCAACACCATAACGTGGATGCATCAAGCGATTTGCCAACTCGCCAGAGGTCGTGAATAACAAAAGACCTTCGGTATTAAAGTCCAAGCGACCTACTGCGATCCAACGTCCTTGACGCGGCTTTGGCAAACGATCAAATACAGTTGGACGACCTTCTGGATCGGACTGACTCACAATTTCACCAGAGGGTTTGTGATACATGATGACGCGTGGCGGCTTAGTCTGGATCTTGCGATGAACTGGCTTGCCATTGATGCGAACTTGATCTGTCGGTCCAATACGTTGACCGATATGTGCTGGAAGAGCATTAACAGATACGCGACCTTGAATAATCAAGTCTTCCATATCACGTCGTGATCCCATGCCGACATCAGCCAACACTTTATGCAGCTTGACTGTATCTTCATCATCAGCATCATCATCAAGACCATCTAAGTCAGACCAAACTTCATCGCGCATACTCAGCGGCAATTCATCCACGTTGGCAAATTGCAAACTACTCATCTCTTCTTCTGTTGGAACATCAGAATCTTCATCATCACTAGAGCGCTGAGCTCGCTGCGCACGACGCTCTGCACCAGTTTGATGTGAGATCTCGCTCTCATCTAAACCATCAGGATTTTTTGTCTCTAATGCCTCTGGGGCGTCTAATGCTGCATCAAATTCACCTGAGACTACAGAAGCAAATAGAGCTTCTATATCAGCAGGATTTGGAGCTAGCTTAGCTGAATGATTTCCGCCACTTTCTCTAGGAGGGCCAGAGGAATCGCCTTCACGACGCGGCTTATCTTTATTGAAAGATCGTTTTTTGTTAAATGGGTGTTTGCCTGTTCCTGGGCGACGTGGACGGCGTTCGCCACCCTCGCGACCTTCAGACTTAGCACCGCCATCTTGAGACGGTGCACCTTCTGAATTGGTGGGGGTTGCCGATGGATTTACTACCGGAGAGGAATCGTTTTCGTTTGAGCTTGTCATTAATAATTATTTTGCTTCGTCTGAGTTTTCATCAGAATCTGGGGTAACTTCTTCTATTTCTAGGCTTACTTCTTCAGTGATCTCCACTGTCGTCGTCTCTTCTATAACTTCAACTTCAATGATGTCTTGATCGCCTTCATTGATTACTACAGTTTCCACTGTCGCATCTGGATCAAATTCCATCACTGCTTGACCCAATTGCGCAGCGGCAGCCATAGGTGCAGCATCTTCTAAGATGGGCAAGCTTTGTAAATTGGTCAAACTGAGGTCATCTAAAAATTGTTTGGTGGTTGCATACAGGCCTGGGCGACCAATGGTTTCTTTATGACCAATCACCTCAACCCAACCGCGATCTTCCAATTGCTTCATCACATTACTGCTGACCGCAACACCCCGTATTTCCTCAATCTCACCTCGGGTTACAGGCTGACGATAGGCAATGATGGCAAGGGTTTCCATTACAGCGCGGGAATATTTGGGTGGCTTTTCTGGGGTTAAACGATCAAGGTACTCACGCATGGATAAGCGACTTTGAAAGCGCCAACCCGTTGCAATATGAACGAGCTCCATTCCCTTGTCATCCCACGCACGCTGAATTTCCACTAAGGCATCATCAATATCAGCATTAACAAGATCCTCGACAAATAAGCGAGACAAATCCGTCACTGAGAGTGGTTCCTGCGCGCACAGGAGGGCTGTTTCAATTACGCGCTTGTTGTGATCATCCATAAAAGTCGGGCTATCAGGAATGTTCCTGATTAAGCTTTAAATAATGTATTTCAGTAATGGGTTTTGTGTGTTCTTTGGCTAATACAGACAATTTATCTCATGAATTCTCGTTAGAAGATATGTCCGCACTGAAACGAAGTCCTTTTCGTTCACCGTGCGCTCATTATAAGGTAGGCTCAATACAATAGCCACATGCATGAATTTTTAGGCCAAGAAATCACCCTTCAACCCCAATCTCAGGCGCGGCGACGTATTTTGGGCTTTGGTGCCGTCCTTGGAGGCCTCCTGGGGGCTGGAGGCTTAAGCTCCTGTAGCTTATTTAGGTCTCCCAAGCCCGTAATAGGCCTGGTTCTGGGTGCGGGAGCAGCTCGGGGGTTTGCCCATGTTGGCGTGATTAAAGCCCTGGAGGCCCAGGGCATTCGGCCTGATATTGTCGTCGGCAGTAGCGCTGGTAGTGTAATTGCCGCCCTATTTGCCTCTGGGGTGACAGGCAATGAACTAAACCGCCTCGCACTCAATTTAGATGAAGCGACGATTGCGGATTGGGGTCTACCTTTCGCTGGTCGATTTGGCGGTCTTATAAAAGGCGATGCATTACAGAGTATGGTGAACCGAGAGGTTCAAAACAAAACCATCGAACAAATGCGCATTCCTCTAGGAATTGTTGCTACTGAACTGCAATCAGGCAAGGGAATTTTGTTTCGTACAGGCAATACAGGTTTGGCAGTGAGAGCATCTTGCAGTGTTCCAGGCATATTTCAGCCGGCAGTCATTAGCGGCAAGGAATATGTTGATGGCGGTCTAGTGGCACCAGTGCCTGTGAGCTATGCGAGGCAGATGGGTGCAACCTTGGTTATTGCTGTGAATATCTCTTCAGAGCCTGTGCACCAAGATGCTAGCGGCACCCTAGGGGTATTACAGCAAACCATCTCAATCATGCAAAGAAGCATTAATCAATACGAGCTTAAGAATGCTGACATCGTCATTCAACCTCATTTATTACAAATGGCTGGCAGTGATTTCAAATCCAGAAATGCAGCGATTCTTGCGGGCGAAGTCGCAGCGCAGGAGCAAATGGCGCTAATTAAAGAAAAGTTAAAGACTGCGTGATTTACGCTTGAGATTCTTAACTTCGTTCAGAAGTTCTTGACGTTCAGCATCATCCAGATTGTCGCTACCATCTAAACGGCGTGCACCATCAAATCGCTTATCCCAATAAAGGCTACCAAGATCATCAACGCGAACGCTGGTTCCTTTGGAGGGAGAATGAATAAATTTGTTGTCACCGACATAAATTCCGACATGAGAGAAAGTTAAGCGCATCGTATTAAAGAATACGAGATCACCAGGTTGTAATTCTTCACGATTAATGGGCTTACCGACACGACTCATTTGGGTTGATTTACGCGGCAGCAAAAAACCTAACTTATCTTTGAAAACGTAACCAACGAAACTGCTGCCATCCAATCCGGACTGTGGCAACTCTGCATCCCAGCGATAGCGCACACCAATCACTTCCATGGCGCGATTAATTAATTCATCTGACTTACCTGTTACCGTATCGACCAAGCGATCAGAAACCCGAGAAATATAGGACTTACCTGCCTGGAACATACTTTCCTTGGGCACCACCAACTCAGGAGTAGCTTCCACCACAGCATCAGCAGCCTGCACAGAAATAGCAGCCGCAAAATACAGGGCGAGCAGGCTAGTAAGCAGCTTTGGAAAGAGTGTGTTTTTCAACGACATCCGATCAGTTTAACAAAGAACCCTTGATTAACCAAGTTTTGACTATAGTCTTAAGTCATTGTTTCTAATGCTGAATTTGCTTTAAATCAGGGCAAATGCACCAAATTAGCCCATTAGAGCCAGGGGTTTTAGCGAATTTAAACCAGTGCAGCCGCTGCAAATAACTCCTTGGTATAGACCTGTTTGGGGTGTTTTATGAGTGTTTCGGTATCCCCAAATTCAATAACCTTGCCATCTTTTAAGACCATAAGCTCGTGGGACATCGCCCTAATAACCGCCAAATCATGGCTAATCATGAGATAGGCTAGGTTGTACTTCTTCTGCAATTCTGACAAAAGTGCCAATACCTGTTTTTGGATTGATACATCCAACGCCGAAGTGGGCTCATCTAAAACCAAAATTTGCGGGCGCAAGATCAATGCTCTAGCAATGGCAATGCGCTGTCTTTGGCCGCCAGAAAATTCATGGGGGTAACGTGTGAGTGCTGAGCGTTCAATTCCTACTTCACGCAACATATCCAGTACACGGGCTTCACGCTCGGCACTCGATAGCTTTGGAAAATGAATATCCAAACCTTCAGAAATAATTTGCATGACATTCATACGTGGCGAAAGCGAACCAAATGGATCTTGAAAAATAACTTGTAAGCTAGAACGCATAGCACGGCGCTCTATAGGCTTGAGCGTTTGCCAATCATCACCTAGCACATCCACCTCGCCAGTGACTTGAGCAGAAGAATCTCCCAACAACCCTAGCACCGCCATTCCTAAGGTAGTTTTTCCAGAGCCTGACTCACCAATCACGCCGATGGTTTGACCTTGCTTTAAGGCAAAGCTGACTTTGCGCAACACTTTATGCGGAGGAGCCTTCTTAAACCATGAAGTAGATTCTTGACTTGGGTAGGCAACCGAAAGTTCTTCTGCCTTTAAGAGCACGGGGGCCAAAGGAATTACCGGCACCAAATTACGCACGGGTTCACTATTCACTAGGGCGCGAGTGTAGGCATCTGTTGGGTGTTCAAAAACTTGCTTAGTGGGGCCCGACTCCATGAGGTTGCCTTGATTCAGAACAGCAACCCGCTGCGCAAAATGTTTTACCAAATTGAGATCATGCGTAATCAACAGTATTCCCATACCGCCATCGTCTTTGGACTCTTCCTGTAACTCGATGAGAAGATCCAAAATCTGCAATCGCAAACTCACATCTAAAGCAGTAGTAGGTTCATCTGCAATCAGGAGGCGTGGCTTACAGGCAAGCGCCATGGCAATCATGGCGCGCTGTCTTTGACCGCCAGAAAGCTGATGAGGATAGGAATGAATACGACGCTCGGGCTCCGGGATGCCTGTTTTTCTTAGTAAATCAACAGCAGCATCAAGGCAATCCGCTTTGGAAATTAAGGGCTGATAAACCTGTACAGCTTCAATAATTTGATTGCCTACCGTAAACAAGGGATTGAGAGCTGTCATGGGCTCTTGAAACACCATGGCAATTTCACGTCCCCGAATCTGGCGAATATCTTGGATCGGTAACTTCAATAAATCCACCGTGCCACGCTCACCCTGTTGATTCCATAAAATGCGGCCAGATACATGCGCACCCTCTGGCTCTAGTCTTAATGGAGCAAGCGCAGTTAAGGTTTTGCCAGAACCTGACTCACCTACTAAGGCCACGCGTTCGCCAATGCCAATTTCAAGATCTAAATTTTTTACTGCAAACTTTTCACGGCGGCCTGAGCCAAAAGAAATGCTCAGATCTTCGTATTTCAATAAAGTGGTATTTGAATCTGCATGATGGGAGTGCGCCTTAATCATGAACGTCCCCCATTCATCAATCCAGCCTTACGAGAATCAAAGGCATCACGCAGCGCTTCACCCATAAAGGTAAGCAACAGCAAAGTCGTGACAAGCACCACGAATGTGGATAGTGAGATCCACCACGCATCCAAGTTTCCCTTACCTTGAGAAAGTAACTCGCCCAAGCTTGGCGTTCCCGGAGGCACACCAAGACCCAAAAAGTCTAAGCTCGTCAGAGAAAGAATGGCAGCGCTCATCCTAAAAGGCAGAAAGGTAATAACGGGCGTCAAACTGTTAGGAAGAATATGCCGCCACATAATTTGTAAATTGGTAAGGCCTAAAGCGCGAGCAGCGCGCACATACTCCAACGCGCGATTGCGGAAAAATTCAGCGCGTACATAATCCGATAGCCCCATCCACCCAAAGGCTGCTAACAAAATAATCAGTAGCCAAATACTAGGATTAAAAATGGAGGCAAAGATGATGAGCAGATAAAGCTCAGGCATAGCTGACCAAATCTCAATTAAGCGTTGCGAGACCAAATCAAACTTACCTCCAAAGAAACCCATTAAGGATCCCGTAATAATCCCCACACTCACTCCAACAATCGTCAGAGCTAGACCAAACAAGATGGATAAACGGAAGCCATAAATTAAGCGCGCCAATACATCTCGCCCTCGGTCATCTGTGCCCAGCCAATTTTCCCAAGAAGGTGGCGC
>CAILON010000254.1 GCA_903835865.1 uncultured beta proteobacterium | reverse complement strand
GATGGTGGCACCGACTTGCAGGGTCTGGCGAAGATGTTTGATAGCAACCATGACGGTGTATTAGATGCTCAGGATGCAAGCTTCTCACAATTTGGTGTTTGGAAAGATTCTAATAGTGACGGTATCGTTGCAAATGGTGAATTTACCACCCTAGGCGCCTATAACATCATTAGCTTATCGCTTGGATCTAATGGCGATATTCATAGTGTTGCTAATGGTGATGTCACGGTTTACGGTGAAACGATTTACACCACTAGTGATGGCTTTTTCCACACCGCGCAGGATGCTGGTTTTGCCACAGGGGATGGCATCTATTCATTTACTACCAATCCAGATTCGGTTGTCAATGGACAAGTTGGTCAAGATACCTTTGAAATTGCCGCTTTAACTGGCGCTCCAGAACAGATTAATCATTTCAATGTAAATGAGGGTGACCACCTTAATCTCAGCCCAGTACTCAGTACCGAAACTCATCTCACTGGCCAAATTAATCTGGATACTGCATTGCCAGAGCACAATAACTCAACGGTTTCATTAACCTTGGGTGGGGTAACGTACGAAATTGCAGCGATTCAGAATACCGAGTTGACACTGCCTGATTTGATGGCTAATCCAGTCAGTGGGGTGGATTTCAACTCCAGTCTGCATGGCAGCAGCTGGACTGAAATAGTCGATATTACGAGCTCACACGGCGGTCCTGCTTCGATTACTGCAAGCGATGCGTCCCATCTACTCAGCGATAACTACTCCAATGCCAATGGTGGCGATTGGACCTTGGCGATTAAATCAGGGAATGCGATTGTTGACTCAGCCAATAAACAGGTTGTATTCTCATCCAATAGTACTGGTAATGAAGTAGTCATTACCACGGCTGATGGCGCAACACATGATATTACGAATGTGGATAAGATTCACTGGCATGGTTAATTGGTAGTTAAAAGAATACTCATTTATGGCGACTCAAAAAAAACCTGCTGCAAAATCAAAAACGGTTACTAAAGCAGTAGAACCCCCAAAAGCTTCTAGTAAGAAAAGTCCTCCAAAACAATCCAGTCCCAAAGCATCGGCAGCAAAAGTCAGTAAGCCTAAAAAAGAGGCGCCTACTCAAGCTCCGCCTGCTGCACAAATATCGCCTATGCAGATATTGTTCCAATCTGCCATTCAGTTTCACCAGCAAGATAACTTGGCTAAATCCAAAGATCTTTGTAATGAAATGCTTGCGCTAGATCCGAATAGTTTTGATGCTTATCATTTGCTCGGCATTATCGCCTTGCAAGAAAATCAAATTGGCCAAGCCATTAAGATGATTTCCGAAGCTATTCAAAAGAATCCTTTAATTGCAACAGCCCACAATAATCTTGGGGTCTTGCAAAGAGGAATAAAACAATTTGAGCTTGCCTTGGAGTCTTTTAATAAGGCGATCGCATTAAACCCCAATTATGCGGAAGCCTATAACAATCGCGGGGTGCTAGATCGCGATATGGGTCAAGTTGATCTGGCAAAGACCAATTTTGAAAAGGCGCTGGCTCTCAGGCCTGGTTATCTGGATGCGCAAAATAACCTAGATGCCTTAAGCAAGGCAAAGTCAGATGCCTAAGGCTATTTGACTGGACGTAAAACTGCCTCTAACCCCATTTTTTCGGTAGATTGAGCTAATTTATAGGCTAATATCACTATTGATAGAATTCGATGGGAATTAAAGAATGATTCTATTTATTGTGACTAGCTTAATGAAGGTCTTCTAGTTTGAACATGCAATCTTGCTTAAAGGCTCAATGCCCATTATTTTGCGTTCTCGCAATTCACCGTAAATCTCCATAGAGGCCACCGCATTAGTATGAAAGCCTCTTTTACTCGCCTAGCGTATTATTTTTTATCCAGCATTTTCTTAATGCTGCTTAGTCCTTCAGTGCAGGCTAATGCAGATAAAGTCACATTACAGTTACGCTGGATGCCTCAGTTCCAGTTTGCTGGCTACTATATGGCACAAGCAAAAGGTTTTTATAGTGCTGAGGGTATTGAGGTCAAAATTATCCCGGGCAATGGCAATCGCACTCAAGTGATGGAAGAGGTGCTTACTCGTAGGGCAGATTTCGGAATCGGTAATTCTGGTTTAGCACTAGCTGCTATGGAGGGGGATCCTGTTACTGTCGTAGCAGATATTTTCCAGCGATCAGCGGCGGTCTTGATTACCAGGCCCGGTTATGAGAAGTCTATTGAATCTTTGGGACATAAAAATTTGGCACTGCGGGCACTGAAAGATAATCCAGAGCTTTATGCGATTTTTGACCGTAATGGGATTCCTGCGGATAGTCTAAAGAACGTGAATTCCGGAAGTTATGCATTGGATGATTTTATTGCTAATAAGGCAGATGGAATTAATGCTTATCTCAGTAATGAACCCTATTTATTACAGGAGAAGGGTATTCCCTTTTCGATTGTTGATCCCACAACATATGGGATTAATTTTTATGGTGATGCCATATTTGCAAATTCTAGTTTTGTTAAAAATAATCCAGAACTAACGAAAAGATTTGTACGT
>CAILON010000253.1 GCA_903835865.1 uncultured beta proteobacterium | reverse complement strand
CATTCGTAATAGGCAACGCAAGCGTCAATTTGGCAAAGACCGCTATTGGCGACTTGGTGAGAAATGCCCTCAAATTGATCTATTTTGACAGTAGCAAAGTGCATTGCTAGGTCCTCTTGAGAGCGCTCGAGCACGTGAATGAGGTGCTTCTTACCCATCTCAACCCAAGGCATCAAACGAGAATGCTTTTTCAGGCTCCACAGAATGAGTGGAGGCTCTAGAGAGACGGTATTAAAGGAGCTAATGGTAATGCCATGATGATTTTTCTCTTCATCAAGACAGGTAATGACTGTGACCCCAGTTGCAAAAGAGCCAAAGCCTTTACGCAACTCCTGTGATGTAAATGGGGCCATCAGATTGTTTACTTAGCCGCAGGAGCGATAGTAGTTCCAGGAATCGGAATCAATACTTCGTTCTCTTCAGCTTTTACACACTTAAAGCGATATTCTTTCCCGGCCTTTGATAGGAAGCTGGCGCCTTGATAAAAGTCGCCTCTACAGGCATTGGTCGCAAAGTCCATAACGTCTTGTGGATCAGCGCTAGAGCTAATGAGGCGCATGTTCCCCATAGACATATTGAGCTGGGTTGAAGAGCAACCAGCCAGTAATGCCCCAGAAATCGCAGTTAATAGTAGAATTTTTTTCATGGAAACCTCCATAATCATCAATGCTCGTTAGGATAAACCTATTACGCATTTGTTGCGGGGAAATGCCCCGCTCTAAAAGGAAGAGACATGTTTAAGGCTATTTTGGTAAAGAAGGATGATCAGGGCTATCGCGCCGAGCTGACCCAGGTCGATGAGGCCAGCCTGCCAGAGGGCGATGTAAAGGTGAAGGTGCTCTATTCCACCCTCAACTATAAGGATGGTTTGGCGATTACTGGCAAAGGCCCAGTGGTCCGGAGTTTCCCCATGATTCCTGGAATTGACTTTGCTGGGGAAGTATTGGAAAGCAGTAGCCCTGACTTTAAGGCCGGCGATATGGTGCTTCTCAATGGATGGGGAGTTGGAGAAGGACATTGGGGTGGATTAGGTCAGTTAGCCCGCGTTAAAGCCGACTGGCTGATTCCTTTGCCTAAAGGCCTGACTGCCAAGCAAGCCTTAGCTATTGGTACTGCTGGCTATACCGCAATGCTCTGTGTCATGGCTTTGCAGACCCATGGCTTAAGGCCAAGTGATGGTGAAGTATTGGTAACTGGTGCTGCAGGCGGAGTTGGCAGTTTTGCGATTGCCTTGCTGAGTAAATTGGGATTCACGGTAGTAGCGAGCACTGGGCGGATGTCAGAAACTGAGTACTTAAAGCAGTTAGGTGCAACTGAAGTAATCGATCGCGCCACTTTATCTGCGCCTGGTAAGCCCTTGGCAAAAGAACGTTGGGCGGCTGTAGTCGATAGCGTTGGCAGCCATACCTTGGCTAATGCTTGTGCACAAACCAAGAGTGACGGCGCGGTAGCCGCTTGCGGACTGGCGCAGGGCATGGACTTTCCATCCTCTGTCGCACCCTTTATTTTGCGTGGAGTGACTTTGTATGGCATCAATAGCGTCACAGTGCCAAGAGCAAAACGTATTGCTGCATACGAGCAATTAAGCAAGCTGATAGATTTAAAAACGCTAGATGAGATTTCTCATGAAATTAGCCTTGAAGATTCTTTGAAGTATGCGAAAGAGTTGATGGCAGGAAATGTGCGTGGGCGCCTGATCGTCGACGTTAATAAATAATGACTCGAATAAAAATATGAACAATAAACCCCCGCTTGCTTCGGAAACCGCTCTCCATTACCCTTTGGGGGATCAGCTTCCAGAGTTAGGCAGCAGCATTGAGGTAGCTCCGGGAGTGCGTTGGCTCAGGATGAAGTTACCCTTTGCTTTAGATCACATTAATTTATGGCTCTTGCGCGATGAGATAAATGGCATTGCTGGATGGACCATTGTGGATTGTGGTATCGCCAATGATGAGACTAAGGCTTCATGGGAGCAAGTTTTTGCTACTCAGCTAGAAGGCTTGCCAGTGTTGAGGGTGATTGTGACGCATATGCACCCCGATCATGTTGGCCTATCTCAATGGCTATGTGAAAAATGGAATGTGCCACTATGGATTTCCATGACTGACTATCTTACGGCTCAGTGGTTAAGTCATAAGGAAGGTGGCGCCGCAATTGGCGTGCGTGCCGGCGGTGGAGGCTCTGCGGATCATTTTCAAAAACATGGCTTATCAGCACCAGATGATTTAGAAAAAATTCGGGGTCGCTCAAACTACTACAGCAATATGGTGCCTGGCGTTCCAAGACAATATCGCCGCATCATCGATGGTGAAAATATTTTGATCGGTGGTCGAGAGTGGCAAGTCATTATGGGATATGGTCATGCTCCAGAGCATGCATCTCTCTTTTGCAAAGATCTTGAAGTTCTCATTTCTGGTGATATGTTGCTACCCAGAATTTCTACAAACGTGAGTGTGTTTGATGCGGATCCCGATGCAGATCCTCTAGGCCTCTATCTTGCTTCTTTAGACGAATACTTGCCCCTGCCGGATGATGCTTTGGTATTGCCTTCGCATGGCAAACCATTTACTGGTATGAAGCCCCGAATCGAACAGTTAAAAGCACATCATGATGAGCGTTTGGCCGAAACTCTTGGCGCATGTAAAAAACCGGCAACTGCTCGAGAGATTGTGCCGGTTTTATTTAGACGAGAATTAGATATTCACCAACTCACCTTTGCTATGGGTGAGGCTATTGCTCATCTGAATTACCTACTTCGTCGAGGTAAGTTGCATCGCCAGCTTTGCGAGGACGGCGTGTTGAGGTTTTCCGTGGTTTAGCACTTGCTTTAGTCTCAGCGCTTTCAGAAGAGCTAGTAGCAGCTGCACCAGCTGCAGAGACTGCGTCACCAAATGACTTGAGCGCCATCATGGTGGCATGCTGAACTTCAAGACCTTGAATCGTGGACTTTAGGATGTTGAGGTTGAGGTTTAGCCAGGTTTCAACGCTCTTGAGGTCTTTGATTCGCTTTTCAAGCTCATCAACATCAAGCCCTGGGAACGCTGCCCCAAAGCCACCTGCAGCCTTTGAAGCATCGGTAGTGAAGGGAAACTGCCCAGCTTGTCCTGCCGCGCCTTGTCCCCACATGGTTTTAAACATATCAAGGCTTTGATTGAATTCTGGAATGGTTCCAAACATAGGGGGCTCCGAGTTAAATGAAAAGTAGCTTTTCCAATAGAATAAGGGATTCTAGAGATTATTCCCGGTTAAGTAATGCAATTTAATGGTTTATCCCAGCCTTATACGCGTGGACAGCTACTCCCTGAGCTGCTAAAGCAGCGCATTCTCATTTTGGATGGGGCTATGGGAACCATGATTCAGCAGTACAAACTGTCTGAAGATGATTACCGAGGGTTGCCTGGTAACGCTCGTTTTGCAGATCATCCGAGTGATCTCAAGGGCAATAATGAATTGTTGGTGTTGACTCAGCCCCAAATCATTAGCAAGATTCATGAACAGTATTTGGATGCTGGTGCTGACATTATTGAAACCAATACCTTTGGCGCTACTTCAGTTGCCCAAGAAGATTACAAAATGCCTGGCCTAGCACGTGAAATGAATGAGGTTTCAGCTAGACTGGCTCGCGCAGCTTGCGATAAATACAGCACTCCAGATAAGCCACGCTTTGCTGCTGGTGCGATTGGCCCGACCCCAAAGACTGCAAGCATTTCTCCTGATGTGAATGATCCTGGCGCACGCAATGTCACCTTTGATGTTTTGCGCGCATCTTATCGTGAGCAGATTGAAGGCCTTTTTGCTGGCGGAGTTGATTTATTTTTAGTGGAAACTATATTCGACACCCTCAATGCAAAAGCGGCATTGTTTGCATTAGATGAATTTTTTGAAGAGACTGGTGAGCGTTTGCCGGTGATGATTTCTGGAACAGTTACAGATGCATCAGGACGAATTCTTTCTGGTCAAACGGTTGAAGCCTTTTGGAATAGTTTGCGTCACATTAAGCCACTCACGTTTGGTTTGAATTGTGCTTTAGGTGCAGCATTGATGCGTCCTTATATTGCAGAGCTGGCACGCATCTGTGATGCCGCGGTGTCTTGCTATCCCAATGCTGGCTTGCCCAATCCAATGAGTGATACAGGGTTTGATGAAACTCCAGAAATTACTTCAAGCTTAGTAGATGGTTTTGCTAAGGATGGCCTGGTTAACTTGGTGGGAGGTTGTTGCGGTACTACGCCTGACCATATTCGAGCAATCGCCAATGCAGTCTCCAAACGTAAGCCTCGCGCTTTCTATCGCGATGGAGCAGAGACGGCAGCATGAGTAAGTTGGAAAATCAAAAATCCATGCCAGCCATGAAGCTCTCTGGTCTAGAGCCGTTTAACGTTACCTCTGCTGTTGGCTTTGTCAACATTGGTGAGCGCACCAATGTCACGGGCTCCAAAGCATTTTCTCGCATGATTTTAAATAATCAATTTGATGAGGCGCTCGTAGTCGCACGTCAACAAGTTGAAAATGGTGCTCAGGTCATCGACATCAATATGGATGAGGCGATGCTAGATTCTGAAGCAGCGATGAAGCGCTTCTTAAACTTGATTGCATCTGAGCCTGATATTGCTCGAGTGCCAATCATGATCGACTCTTCTAAGTGGAGCGTGATTGAGGCGGGTCTGAAATGCATTCAAGGCAAGCCGATTGTGAATTCAATTTCCTTAAAGGAGGGCGAAGAGCCTTTCAGAAAGCAAGCGCGTTTAATTCGTCGCTATGGCGCTGCTTCTGTCATCATGGCTTTCGATGAGCTTGGTCAGGCCGATACTTTTAAGCGCAAGACTGAAATCTGCCAACGATGCTATGAGATTCTTGTAAATGAGATTGGTTTTCCTGCAGAAGATATTATTTTTGATCCCAATATTTTTGCGATCGCCACTGGTATTGAAGAGCACGATAACTACGCCGTAGATTTTATTAATGCAACACGCTGGATTAAAGAAAATCTGCCTGGCGCTAAAGTGAGTGGCGGCGTTTCTAATGTGAGCTTCTCATTCCGCGGTAATGACCGTGTACGTGAGGCGATCCACACCGTATTCCTGTACCACGCCATCAAGGCAGGCATGGATATGGGCATTGTGAATGCCGGCCAATTAGGCGTTTACGCTGATTTAGATTCCGACTTACGTGAGCGTGTCGAAGATGTTGTTCTCAATCGTTTTAAAGAAAAAGACGGAAAAACACCAACCGAGCGTTTGTTGGATATTGCAGACCAATTTAAGGGTGGCGGAGCCAAGCAGGTTGAAAACTTAGCCTGGCGTGAAGAGCTAGTCCGCGAGCGCTTAACGCATGCGCTGGTGCACGGCATTACTACCTTTATTGAAGCAGATACCGAAGAATTGCGTGCGCAAATAATGGGCGCTGGCGGCCGACCTATTGAGGTCATTGAAGGCCCGCTTATGGACGGCATGAATGTCGTTGGCGATTTATTTGGCGAGGGCAAGATGTTCTTGCCGCAGGTCGTGAAAAGCGCTCGAGTAATGAAACAGGCGGTTGCTATTCTGATTCCCTATATTGAGGAAGAAAAGCGGCTACATATTGCTGGTGGCGGTGAGGCAAAAGCCAAAGGTAAGATTGTGATGGCCACCGTCAAGGGTGACGTGCACGATATTGGTAAGAACATCGTGACCGTGGTCTTGCAATGTAATAACTTTGAAGTGGCCAATATGGGTGTGATGGTTCCTTGTGCTGAAATTCTGAAGCGCGCCAAGGAAGAGAAGGCTGATATTGTGGGTCTCTCAGGCTTAATTACCCCCTCGCTTGAAGAGATGACTTATGTTGCGCAAGAAATGCAGCGCGATGATTACTTCCGTGAGCGTCAAATCCCCCTCATGATTGGTGGCGCTACAACTTCACGTGTTCATACTGCAGTAAAGATTGCACCACACTATGACGGTCCGGTGGTTTATGTACCGGATGCATCACGCTCGGTATCAGTGGCATCTAGCTTGCTTTCCGATGAGGGCTCTCAGAAATTCATTCAAGATTTGCGCGATGACTATGTTCGTATTCGTGAGCAGCATGCGAATAGAAAGGCAGCGCCTACTATTTCCCTAGAGGCTGCACGTAAAAATCGCGAGCTCATCGATTGGGCTGCTTACGTTCCAGAAAAACCCAAGTTTATTGGGCGTCGCATCTTTAAAAACTTTGCCTTAAGTGATATTGCTAAATATATTGACTGGACACCATTCTTCCAGACCTGGGATTTAGCAGGTAAGTTTCCAGCGATTTTGGATGATGAAGTGGTCGGGATTGAAGCTCGAAAAGTATTCGAAGATGCTAAGGCCTTGTTAGAAAAGTTGATTAAAGGCCAATGGCTACAGGCAAATGCAGTAGTGGCGTTTTATCCTGCCAATGCAGTTGGGGATGATATTGTTTTGTATAGCGATGAAGCACGCCAGCACCCATTGTTTGTATGGCATAACTTGCGTCAGCAGGCCGAGCGTCCTGTCATAGATGGTATTCGCCGCCCGAATCGCTGTCTTGCGGATTACGTTGCCCCTAGGGATTCTGGAGTAGCCGATTACTTAGGCTGCTTCGCTGTAACGACAGGCCATGGCGTTGAGAAAAAGGTCGCAGAATTTCAGGGCAAGCATGATGACTACAGCGCAATCATGTTGAAAGCTTTAGCAGATCGCCTAGCTGAGGCTTTCACTGAGTTGATGCACCATCGCGTCCGAACAGATTTGTGGGGCTATGCCACCGATGAGATTCTGACAAACGATCAAATGATCAATGAAGAGTATCGCGGTATTCGTCCGGCGCCTGGATATCCTGCATGCCCTGCACATGAAGTCAAAAAAGACTTATTGCGAGTCATTGGTTCTGAAGATATTGGTATGACCTTGACCGAATCGATGGCCATGAATCCAGCCTCTAGCGTGAGCGGATTTTATTTGGCGCATCCTGATGCGCGCTACTTTAACGTCGGTAAGTTGTCTGCTGACCAGGTTGAAGACTTGGCTCTACGACGTGGCGAATCCATTGAAGATGTGCGTCGCCAGTTATCTAGTTCCCTAGATTAAACACCCCATATTACGGGCTCACCTTTGGCATTACTTTGCTTCATCAGCTCAAGAAATGGATAGGCTCTTTGGCCAAGACGGTCCGCTAATTTGGACTGGCTCTTTGGTTCATCGGCCCCATTCTTGACTTGTGATCGCTCTTCGAGGTCTTTTAAAATGGCTGTTTCTAGGGCATTAATGTGGGCGGGCAGCTTCTCCACTGTCAAAACTCCCCTAGGCTCAATGGGGCGCCCCAAGATATCAAAAATTCGCAGGGTCAGATCAGCCAGCATGATGACGTCTGGACCTGCTTTTGAGCGAAATTGATAGATCATTTCGATAGCTTACCACCTGATAAACTCACTATTCTATGTTGTTGACTAATAAAAATCGATTAATTGAGATGCTCGGAAGAGCATTACAGGAGTTAGCGCAAGAGCGAGACTTAGGCGATGTGCCGCAGCCTCGTCTAGAGCGCCCAAAGGCAGTAGACCATGGTGACGTGGCCTGCAATATTGCCCTGCAGCTTTCTAAAGCTTGGAAATTAAATCCAAGGGAATTGGCGCAGAGTCTGGTAGATCGTTTGCAAAAGCAGCCGGGCTTTGACCAGCTAATTGCTTCATGTGAAATTGCTGGTCCTGGGTTTATCAACTTTCGCCTCAGTAATGTAGCTAAAACTGCAGTAGTCGAAGAAATTTTATCGGCAGGCCCTCAGTTTGGAGAGCTTCCAAGTGGTCAGGGACCTGTCGCTAGCGCCATGATTGAGTTTGTTTCGGCAAACCCTACTGGCCCATTACACGTTGGCCATGGCAGGCAGGCAGCTTTAGGGGATGCCTTAGCTAATCTCTTGGCAACTCAAGGCATCAAAGTACATCGAGAGTTTTATTACAACGATGCAGGCGTACAAATTGCTAACCTCGCCTTATCTGTACAGGCACGTTTAAAGGGCTTAAAGCCCGGTGATGCATCATGGCCTGAACAAGCTTATAACGGTGAATACATTGCAGAGATCGCCACTGCTTTTAAGTCTTCTGAAAAATATCAAGATGATCTAGAGGCAATTCGCCTATTTGCAGTTGCTTATTTACGTAACGAGCAAGATATTGATTTAAAAACTTTCGGCGTGAAATTTGATTGCTATTACTTAGAGTCTTCTTTGTATACCGACGGTAGTGTTGCGCAAATCGTGGCCGATTTACAAAGCATTGGTAAAACCTACGAAGGTGAAGGTGCTCTCTGGTTAAAGACGACGGATGACGGAGACGACAAAGATCGAGTCATGCGCAAATCGGATGGGAGCTTTACCTACTTTGTTCCTGATGTGGCATACCACGCAAGCAAGTGGAGTCGCGGCTTCGAAAAAGTTATTAACGTTCAAGGCAGCGATCATCATGGCACGATTGCCCGCGTCCGCTCAGGCATACAGGGCGTGGCCCAAAAGCGTGGCTGGGAAATTCCGAAGACCTATCCTGAATATGTTTTACACAAGATGGTGACAGTGATGCGCCATGGCGAAGAAGTAAAAATTTCAAAACGTGCTGGCTCTTATGTCACGGTAAGAGACTTGGTTGAGTGGTCGGGAGGCGTTACTCCGGAAATGACCCCCGCAGAAAAAGAGTTGGCGCTTCAACGTGGACGTGATGCAGTTCGATTCTTTTTGATTTCACGCAAAGCTGACACTGAGTTTGTATTTGATATTGACTTAGCACTTCAGCAAAATGACGAGAATCCCGTTTTCTATGTGCAATATGCTTATGCTCGGATTAGCTCGATCTTGCAGCAGTGGGGTGGGCAAACTGCCGATTTAGCAACAGCAGACTTATCGCTTCTTAATAGCAAAGCCTCAGATCATTTATTAAGGCGCTTGGCTGAGTACCCCGAGATGTTGACAGATGCCGCAGCAGATTTAGCGC
Source organism: uncultured beta proteobacterium (assembly GCA_903835865.1). GTDB lineage: Bacteria > Pseudomonadota > Gammaproteobacteria > Burkholderiales > Burkholderiaceae > Polynucleobacter. The sequence continues at coordinate 4,491 of CAILON010000253.1, read as the reverse complement.
CTCATGCTTTGGCATTTTATTTGCGTGATTTGGCTGGAGATTTCCATACTTTCTATAACGCTGATCGGGTTTTGGTAGATGATCAGAATTTAAAATTAGCTCGTTTAGCGCTGTTATCCGCAACGCGCCAGGTGTTGCAAAATGGTTTGAAGCTATTAGGGGTATCCGCTCCAGCGAAGATGTAGTAGCGGTAAGATGAGGGAATTATGAAAAAACCGAATCAACAAACTAGCCTCATCAAAACCGCAAGTGGCGATGCTCAATACGGCGGTACGATTTTGGGCTTTATTCTGGGTCTGGGTGCCGGTTTAGGTATCGCCTTTGTGATTGCCTTTTATCTTTCTAAAAATACCCCCCAAGAAAGACCTGGCGTTCGTGCGCCTAATTTGCCGCTGAGTATTATTAAGCCGGCTGCACCTCCGGCTGAGGGTGAGACTCTTAGTCCAACTGAGGCAGTGGATTTGAATAAGCCCCTGCAGGGCAAATCTAGCGCAAGTCCTGCAGCTGACCCTATTGGAGATTTAGTCAACAGCAAAAAGTCAGCTGAAAGCCCCTCTGCTTCTGCAAAGTCTGATGCTCAATATTATTTGCAAGTTGGAGCTTTTACAAAGCGTGCTGATGCAGATGCGCAAAAAGCAAGTTTAGCTATTCAAGGCATTCAGACTTCATTAAGTGAAGTGACTAGCGAAGGCAATACTTTGTGGCGAGTTCGCGTTGGTCCTTATGCCAGCTCTGAAGAAAGCAATCCTGTGCGCGATAAGTTAAATGGCATGGGAATTAAACCAACCCTAATTAAAACTAGTAAATCATGATTTCATTTAGCAAAAGAATCTTTATCGCGTTGTCCTTGCTGTGCTTAAGCGGACTCACCCATGCTCAAAGCCAAAAGATTGAGGAAGGCTTTGATTACCGGGTTTTACCAATTCCTCAGCCTGTAGAAACCAAAGGGAAAGTAGAAGTTATTGAGTTCTTTTGGTATGGCTGCCCCCATTGTTACGACTTTGAGCCAGAGCTGAGTAGCTGGGTCAAGCGTCAGCCGAAAGATATTGTATTCAAAAGGGTGCCGGTCGCTTTTCGGGATGATTTTATGCCACATAGCCAGCTTTTCTATACGCTTGAATCGCTGGGGAAAGGCGACGCACTAAATGAAAAAGTGATGTACGCAATGCATAAAGAAAATAAGCGACTCTTAACGGAGGCAGAAATCGCCGACTGGGCCGCTTCTCAAGGCATTGATCGTAATACTTTCTTAGCTACCTATCGTTCTTTTGCAGTGACTTCAAAAGCCCGCGCGGCAAAACAGCTGACCGAAGCTTATCGTATTGATGGTGTGCCAACAATTGTGATGCAAGGCAAATATGTTACTTCACCATCTATTGCTGGTACCAAAGCCAAAGCAATTACTGTAATGGACTATCTCGAAGAAAAAATTCGTAAAGATAAATACAAGTAGAGCTTACGTTTTTAGTAAGCCTACTTAAATTTTTACAAAGCGGCGGACAATCCAAAAGTACAGTGGATACGGCAGGATTCTGAGAAATTTTAAGAATCCTGAAAACCGTTTTGGAAAGTGAATATCAAACTCCCCTTTTTGAATGCCAGACAAAATTTCAGTAGCCGCTTGGTCAGCAGTAATTAATGCAGGCATTTCAAAATCATTCTGAGCGGTTGCTTCGGTGGCAACAAAGCCTGGTGAAATCATGTGAACACTCACCCCTAGGGGCAGTAAGTCGTAATACAAAGTCTCACAGAAATTAATAATGCCTGCCTTGCTGGGGCCATAGGCTAATGCTTTTGGTAAGCCGCTATAACCGGCGACACTGCCGACAATGGCAATGTGACCAGAATGCTCAGCAAGCATATTGGGTAGAACAGCTGCTACGGCCCTCATAGGGCCTAAAAGATTGGCATCAATCGTCTGCTCTGCAGCCTTGATATCAAAATCATCAGCACGCAAGGGCACGTACACACCTGATACAAAAAGCAGTAAATCGAGACCACCCCAAGTTTGCATAATGCTTTGATGGGCAGAATGAATTTGCTGCTTATCGGTTACATCAACAGGCAGGATGAGGGTCTGTTCTGGTTTTGTAGCGTGAGCAATTTGCTCTAGGCGCTCTATCCGGCGACTTGAGAGTGCAACCCTGGCGCCGGCATTGAGTAGCGCTTGAGCGCAAGCTGCACCGATGCCGCTGGAGGCACCAATGATCCAAACACGTTTGCCCGAGAAACTATCAATGCCTAATTGCTTCATGCGCTTAGAGCGTCAGTAGAAGGTGTAGAAGTTTCATGGCTCAATGTAAATTGCACAACATCAATATTGCGTTCTGAGAATCCGGCAGAGCAATACATGAGGTAAAAATTCCAAAGTCGAATAAATGCTTCATCAAAACCCAGTTGCCGAACTTCTTGCAGTTTTTGATTGAAGTTATCTCTCCAAATGCACAGTGTTTTTGAGTAATCTGAGCCAAAAGCAAATTCTGCTTCCACCTTTAAGCCTGCTTGAGCAGCGCTGGCTCTGAAGCTGGTGCGTGAGGGTAGCATTCCGCCAGGAAACACATATTGCTGAATAAAGTCCGTGTTATGTCGATAGCGATCAAACAGTTCTTCGGCGATCACAATGGTTTGAATACAAGCTTTGCGGCCAGCTTTGAGGCGCTTGGCAATAGTTTGGAAATATTCTGGCCAATGCTTTTCTCCAACGGCTTCAAACATTTCTACTGAGACGATTCCATCAAATTGATCTTGGCAGTCACGATAGTCTTGAAGACGAACCTCAAATGTTGGAGCTCCTTCACTAGAAGCTTGAATATTTTTTAAGCGCTCTTCAGCAAAAGCTTTTTGTTCTGTTGAAAGCGTTAAGCCTGTGATGGCAATATTGCTGCTCACTGCTTCCTCCATAACGCCGCCCCAACCGCAGCCGATTTCTAGGATTTTGTCAGTTGCTTTAGGGTCAATGGAGTCGAGGATGCGCCCAATTTTTGCGCGTTGTGCTTCTGCAAGGGATTGCTTATCGCCCTCTGAAAACCAGGCGCTCGAATAACTCATCGTGGGGTCAAGCCACAAAGTATAAAAGGCATTACCTAAGTCATAGTGCGCGTGGATGTTTTTACGGCTACCAGATCTAGTGTTATCTCGTAACCAATGTTTGACACGATAAAAAATTGAGCCATACCAGTTTCCATAGATGGCTTTTTCCAGAATGGTTCGATTACGAATAGCGAGCTCTAGCAGAGCCTTCAAGTCGGGAGTGTTCCATTGCCCGCGAATATAACTTTCAGCAAAGCCAATGTCACCATGGGACATGACTTGCTTAAATACTGACCAATCCAAAATTTGTATTTCTGCATGGAGTGCGTCTAAAGGATTGCCAAACTCTTTTTTTTCATTGTTAGGTAAAGTAATTTTCAGGTAGCCGCTACGCAACTGCGATAGAAGTTGTAATAGGGCTTCAACACTAAAACGATATTGGCTCGATGACCGCTCTTGAGGTCGAGCAAAATTCAGGCGAGAGAGCAAGGATTGTCCAGGGCGATTCATCGGCTAACTTCTAACTCAGGTGGTTTTGGTTTTGAGTTAAAGGGTACACCTTTTAGCCATAATTTCAATGCCTGCCAATGGATTCGGAAAATAACGCCCAAGCTCATTAAGGGGTAGCTGATAAAGGCCAAATAGAGATTGGCTCGATTGAGTGGCCGGCTTTGACCGCTAATGCTGGTATTGATTAAAGGCCGACCATCTTCATGGAGCTCAATACGGTAAACAGAGTGGCGACCAGAATGGCTCTCGTTGGGAAATAAGAAGCGGAAATGGTAGTCCCCGCGGATCTCGCAGAAAGGGGAAACATGAAATACCTTTTTGCTTGTCAGCGTCTCCCCGGAATGCAGAACCTCGCCGGAATCTTTATGGAGTAAATAACAGTGCCGCTCGCCAAAGGTGTTATTCACTTCTGCTAGTACTGCTTGTACTTGCCCATTGGCACGAGTACAGATCCAAAAGCTAACAGGATTAAAGACATAAGCTAGGACTCTTGGAAAAGTTTGTAACCAAATTTCACCATCAACATGAGGCACCTGATTTTCATGCAATAGTTTTTCAATCCACGCCAGACTATTGCCTTCACCTTGCCCATGATCCTTATCGAAGAAGGAAAGCAGGCCTAGACGATTGTCATTAAGACCGCACTCGCTAAGAATTTTGGGATTTGTTCTCCTGGCACGCATAGGGATAGAGAGTGTGAATACTCCGTACCCAAAGGCATTTTTCGCCGGACGAAAACGGCGATGTTTTACTACGCCAAAATTAATCTTTGGTTGATTCATTTATTGAGCATCTTGCTTAGGACTGTTTTTCAATGGTGAGCGAAGACTCTCTAATAAGGCCTCAGCCACCAATTCTCCAGAGCGCAATCCATCTTCATGAAATCCAAATCCGGTCCAAGCACCGCAATACCAGATGGATGAGATCCCTTGTATGAGAGGAAGTTCTTTT
>CAILON010000252.1 GCA_903835865.1 uncultured beta proteobacterium | reverse complement strand
TGCAGAGTGTAATCGTTATTAATATGCCCCATGTAGTGCGTTGGGATATTCAAATTGGATAGATCAGATCCACCCTTGGGAGCATCCTGACCAAAGACCACCAACTCCAGCGAGCTCATGCCTTGAGCGTACATGCTCTTTTGTAGCAAGGGTAAGGACTCCAGAAGAAGGTCAAATCCTTTGCGAGGATCTGCAGCTCCGCCTGAGGCGCCAAACAAGATCAAAGGTACATTTTGCGGAAGGCCTAATTCTTCTCTAGCAATAGACTGATCTATGGGGCGCCAAATTTCTGTATCCAGCGGATTAGCGATAGCCATCACTGGCCAGCCTTTCATTAAAGCGCTCTCGCTAATTGTTTCGGCCATCCAGCGACTTGGCGTAGTTATTAGGATGGGGTTTCTCCAATGCTTTACTTTTCGCAACCATGCCCAACGATTGAGATCAAAACCAGTTTCACCTGGTGGGCGATTGTCTTTTGTATATCCGTCATGTGCACGCGCATCTTCAGAATAATGCTCGGCACCAGCAATACCCCACATATCATGCAAGGTCCATATGAGGGGCTTATTGATTTTTCCAATATCGGCAATGGAAATCATCTCTCCATTGACCCAATGCATGTGCACTACATCATTCTGAGAAGAATTTAATCGAGCAGCCCATCTCGTAGGCATGAGTGCAATCGATTGATAAATAGATGGATTGGTTTTGAAGGGCTTAATTAATAACTGGCCCATCCCAGAGTAAAACTTAGCTAGCAAACGGCTGAATTTATTTGTGGGGCCTTGTACTGTGGGATCTTGCAAGGCCTTTTGATTTACCCGAAGGGTTGAATCAACCCCTAAGAGACGAACGGCGTTATGAATTCTATAGGCTGCACGTGCGGCGCCACCAACGGTGTCGGAATGATTAAGTGCGAGTACACGCAAGCTCATTATTTAGCGCCTGATTTTCCGACAATGCCATTAAACATTTTGCGCAGTGGGCGCATTTTTCTGCGTACATAAGCCATCAGCGTTACGCCATGGATACGCTCGAACATCATGCGATCGACCTTCCAGTCTGGCGCAAGAACTTGAGGATGAACTAAGGGCCAAATGAGATCTTGCGGCACGGATTCGACTAGGCAATCGGGCTTGTGCATGGATGTATGAGTAGCCTCAATGCCATAACCTAAATTATCTGTGAGATTTTGCGTAGGGATGACGCTATACATACCGGCCTGCCAACAAGTAAACAACCATTGGTAGTCCCAAGTATCCATACCATTTTGATACACACGATCCAGAGCATCACGCCAATAACTAGACACCAATTGATCATCATGAAAACATTTATCAATCTTGTCACTTCTAGACCACTGCGGCCAGTTTTCCATACGCACATCATAATGTTGCCACGCACGGCGCCAAGTAGCCCAGCCCCAAATCAGTGGAACATGGCTTACAAAGTAACTTGAATCTACGTTGATTCTTTTTGAGACAAGGTTAGATCCTGTAATCATGCCGATTGTTGGATCATTGCGATAGCGCTCGAGCATCTCATCACAAAAGGTAAAGAAGCTGGGCATGGGCAGCACGTCATCTTCCAAGATGACGCCATCTTCTTCATTTTGAAAAAACCAATCGATTCCGGATGCCACGCCCATCTTGCAACCGAGATTGCTCTCTCGAAATAAGGTTTTGACTTCACACGGCCAATCAACACCCAAAGCAATCTTGCGAGCTTCCTCACAGCGCGCAAGCTCGCCTGGACGATTCGCTCTGGGCCCATCGGCTGAGATGTATAACTTAGGGGGTCTAGCAGCGCGAATTTTCTCGAATACCTTGATCGTCGTCTCAGGACGATTAAATATGAGGAATAAAACGGCGCTTTTCATGAATTTAGTGGCACTGATGCACTTCAACAGACCAATTAAGGCTCCATTGAACAGGATCATTCGCAGAAATATGCTTTAAAATTAATGCCATAGCGCATTTTACCCTGAGCCGAATGAGGCTAAACGGGTGGTTTGCCTGATTAAAAAAGCTCAAATAACGATAATCACCCCAGACCAACTCAAAACCTCCATCCATAGCGTGCCTTCTTCAGAAAAACTCCCTCACCTTCTATTTAGACTTTGGGAACACTTTAGCCCGCGCCGTAAGGGTCAGTTTGCTTTATTGCTAGTTCTGATGGTTTTGGTGTCTTTTGCAGAAGTGTTGAGTTTGGGCGCCATCGTGCCTTTCTTGGCAGCGCTCACAAACCCCAAGCAAATTTTTGAACTGCCGATTGCGCAGCCATTTATTCA
>CAILON010000251.1 GCA_903835865.1 uncultured beta proteobacterium | reverse complement strand
GTTAGTACAAAGAGCTATAAGAACTTTATTATTCGTGCAGAGTTTTGGGCAGAATCCAACACCAACAGCGGCATCTTTATTCGCTGCCAAGATCCCGTCAAAGTTGGTGCCGCCAATTCTTATGAAGTGAATATTTGGGATACGCGCCCAGGGCAAGAGTATTCAACTGGAGCAATTGTGGATTTCGCTAAAGTTAATCCCATTCATAAAGCAGGTGGGCGTTGGAACACTATGGAAATCGTGGCAAACGGCTCACAGTTAAAAGTATCTATGAATGGCGTTGTCACTGCTGAAACAAAAGACAGTAAGTTTGGTGAAGGTCCTATCGCTCTGCAATCTGCCGGTGGCACTATCAAATTTAGAAAGTTAGAGATTAAGCCGATCTAATTGATTGACGCCTTTGAAATCAAAAGCCACTTAAACAGTGGCTTTTTTCTTAATCGAGAATGAGAAAATATTTTCAGTCTTTATGCTGGTGGGAATCCCATCTTTTGCGCCCACATATTATTAAAAGGATAAATCACCGGTTTTTCATAAAGCCCTGCTTGGGTGTAAGGCTCGTTCTTTAGCCAGCTTTCTACATCTGCCCTGCTGGCAAAATCAATTGCCAATAAACTGCCAATCGGTGTCTTGCCATCATCTGACATCAAGGGTCCAGCAAAAGACATGCGATCGGTTAACTGCGCAAGATAAGCACGATGCTCTGGCCTGACTTGAACCCGTAAGTCCAAAGTTCCCGGACGATCCATTAGCAAAATTGCAAATATCATTTTGTCTCCAATAATTAGTTAAGCCCTCACGGAATATTACGGGATTTTAGAAATAAAAAACCACCCGAAGGTGGTTTTGATTACTGCTGGCGGAAGGGGCGGGATTCGAACCCGCGGTAGGCTATTAACCTACGCACGCTTTCCAGGCGTGTGACTTAAACCGCTCATCCACCCTTCCGGAAACCAATGATTATACGTTTGCCGAAAGGGTTTTGCCCCAAATGCCAATAAAGACGGCTTACAGTGACTCTTTAAGCTGATCCAAGATATGCGGGTTTTCCAAAGTAGAGGTATCTTGAGTAACCTCTTCGCCTTTAGCGATCACACGAAGCAAGCGACGCATGATCTTGCCGGAACGGGTCTTAGGCAAGTTATCACCAAAGCGCACATCTTTTGGCTTAGCAATTGGGCCGATTTCTTTCCCAACCCAGTTACGCAATTCCGTCGCAAGCTTTTTAGCCTCCTCACCTGTTGGGCGACCGCCCTTCAGAACCACGAATACGCAAATGGCCTCGCCAGTCAACTCATCAGGACGACCAACCACTGCAGCTTCGGCAACCAATGGATTGGCTACTAAGCATGATTCAATTTCCATCGTGCCCATACGGTGGCCAGAAACGTTCAAGACATCATCGATACGTCCAGTAATAGTGAAGTAACCAGTATCTTTGTTACGAATTGCACCATCACCCGCTAGATATAAAGTGCCTCCCAATTCTTCTGGGAAATAAGACTTCACGAAACGATCGGCATCATTCCAAATCGTACGAATCATTGAAGGCCATGGACGCTTGACAACCAAGATACCGCCATGGCCGTTTGGAACATCCACACCAGCTTCATCCACAATTGCAGCTTGAATGCCGGGTAATGGCAAGGTGCATGAACCTGGAATCATTGGTGTCGCACCAGGTAATGGTGAAATCATGTGACCACCAGTTTCGGTTTGCCAGAAAGTATCAGCAACCGGGCAACGTGAACCACCAACGTTTTCGTAGTACCACATCCAAGCTTCGGGATTGATTGGCTCGCCTACAGAACCCAAGAGTCGCAATGAAGATAAATCATAGCTCTTTGGATGTACTGCCTCATCGTTACTAGATGCTTTGATCAAAGAACGAATAGCGGTTGGTGCTGTATAGAAAATACTTGCCTTATGTTTTTGGATCATGTCCCAAAAACGGCCAGCATTTGGATACGTTGGTACGCCTTCAAACACAATCTCAGTAGCGCCTACTGCGAGTGGGCCATAAGTAATGTAGGAGTGACCTGTTACCCAGCCAATATCAGCAGTACACCAGAACACATCTTCTGGCTTGATATCAAAAGTCCACTTCATTGTGAGAATAGCCCACAAGAGATATCCACCAGTCGAGTGCTGAACACCCTTTGGCTTACCGGTTGAACCAGAGGTATACAGAATAAATAAAGGATGTTCTGCGCTTACCCACTCCGGCTCACAAGTAGCAGCTTCATTAGCCATGATCTCTTGCATCCAAACATCACGACCTGGTGTCATTGGGACATCGACACCCGTACGTTTACTAACGATGACATGCTTAACATTGCTACATTCGCCAGTTGAAAGGGCTTCATCACAAATGGTCTTCAATGGCAATGATTTGCCACCGCGGAATTGTCCATCAGCAGTAATTACTGCAACTGCACCAACGTCAACGATTCGATCACGTAGGGCTTGGGCAGAAAATCCACCAAACACCACGGAGTGAATTGCACCGATACGGGCGCAAGCTTGCATCGCCACGATGCCTTCAATTGTCATTGCCATGTAAATAATGACACGATCACCAGACTTGATACCCATCTTGCGCAAAGCATTTGACATTTTGCAAACGCGCTCAAGCAGCTCTTGGTAAGTGACATTAATTACTGTGCCATCATCCGCTTCAAAAATGATGGCGGTCTTATCACCTAAACCATTTTCAACTTGACGATCTAAACAGTTGTATGAGGCATTGGTTGTGCCATCTTCAAACCACTTATAGAAAGGTGCTTGGGACTCATCCAAAACTTTCGTAAAGGGCTTCTTCCAATAAACATTCTCTTTAGCAAGCCGACCCCAGAAACCGTCATAATCCTTATTAGCTTCGTCACAGAGCTTGTTGTAAGCGTCCATGCCCGGAATAGCAGCGTTTTTTACAAAGTCTGCTGATGGGTTAAAAACGCGGTTTTCTTGCTTTAATGGTTCCATGCTTCACAGCCCTCTATCAAATAATCAATGATCTTTTTTTGCCAAAATGTCGCAAAATGATGGTTTTAGACCATCAAGACCTTAGAAGATAAGTGAAAACACTGGGGATTTGCTCTATGGCAAACCCTTAAAATAGGGCAAACCTTACAAATTAACTAAAAACTATGACAAATATCAAACAAAACGACCTCATTCAAAGCGTAGCGGACGCCTTTCAGTTCATCTCTTACTATCACCCTAAGGATTTCATTACTGCTATGGGTAAGGCATATGAGCTTGAAGAAGGTCATGGCGCCAAAGATGCCATTGCCCAAATTCTGACTAATAGCCGAATGTGTGCCGAAGGTCATCGCCCACTCTGCCAGGACACCGGCATTGCAGTCGTTTTCCTCAAAATTGGTATGAATGTTCAGTGGCCAGATGCCACAATGAGCGTTACCGACATGGTGAATGAAGGGGTACGTCGCGCTTATTTGAATCCAGATAACATGCTGCGCGCCTCTGTTTTATCGGACCCAGCAGGAAAACGCAAGAATACCGGCGACAACACCCCTGCTGTTATTCATTATGAAATCGTCCCTGGTGATGATGTTGAAGTGATTTGCGCCGCCAAGGGTGGTGGCTCAGAAAATAAAGCCAAGATGGTGATGCTCAACCCATCTGACTCAGTCGTGGATTGGGTTCTCAAAACTGTTCCCACCATGGGCGCAGGTTGGTGCCCTCCTGGCATTTTGGGGATTGGCATTGGCGGAACCCCAGAAAAAGCCATGTTGATGGCTAAGGAGTCTTTAATGGGTCCTGTAGACATTCAGGAACTGATTGCTCGCGGACCGAAGACACGCGCTGAAGAATTGCGCTTAGAGATCTATGACAAAGTAAATAAGTTGGGTATTGGCGCCCAAGGTTTAGGCGGTCTCGCAACGGTATTGGATGTCAAGATCATGGAATATCCAACGCATGCTGCTTCCTTACCCGTTGCCATGATTCCAAATTGCGCAGCTACCCGTCATATTCACTTTCATTTACATGGAGATGGTCCAGCAAAATTAGAAGCGCCTTCATTATCTGATTGGCCAGATGTCACTTGGACTGCTGATGTGAATAAGTCCAAACGCGTTAACTTAGATACCCTGACTCCTGAGGAAGTGGCTAGCTGGAAACCGGGCGAGACACTGCTGCTCAACGGAAAAATCTTAACTGGTCGTGATGCTGCTCATAAGCGTATTCAAGATATGCTCGCCAAAGGTGAAGAACTGCCAGTGAGCTTTAAAAATCGCGTCATTTATTACGTTGGACCAGTCGATCCAGTGCGCGATGAAGTAGTTGGACCTGCAGGCCCCACTACTTCGACACGTATGGATAAGTTCACCGAAATGATGCTGTCAAAGACTGGCTTAATTTCAATGATTGGTAAAGCTGAGCGTGGCCCAGAAGCAATCGAGGCAATCAAAAAACATAAGTCGGCCTACCTCATGGCAGTGGGTGGCGCAGCTTACCTCGTATCTAAGGCAATTCAGTCATCCAAAATAGTTGGCTTTGCTGACTTAGGGATGGAAGCCATTTATGAGTTTGATGTGAAAGATATGCCTGTGACCGTAGCAGTCAACTCTCAAGGTATCTCCATGCATCATGAAGGTCCTCGTGATTGGCAAGCCAAGATTGCTGGCATTCCCGTTGTGATTGCCTAACTCGTTTATATACAAAGTTAACATTGGCACTTATTGGCGTATTTGATTCTGGCGTTGGGGGTTTATCTATTCTGGATGAAGCTCTGCGCCAGCTTCCCCAAAACGACTACATCTACCTCGCTGATTCAGCAAATGCGCCCTATGGCGAAAAATCTAGCGAGTGGATCGCCGCTCGCAGTCTTGCCTTATGTACGCAGTTATTAAATGCGGGTTGTGATGCCATCGTGGTAGCTTGCAATACAGCAACGGCACAAGCGATCCAACAGATACGAGAATCTTTAGCCATTCCCGTGATCGGTGTAGAGCCTGGGATTAAACCCGCAGCGATGCAAACCCAAAATGGCATCGTAGGCGTCTTAGCAACAGAAGCTACTTTAAAGAGCGATAAGTTCAATGCGCTTTTAGCTACGCTTCCGAGTCACTGTCAGTTCATCAAGCAAGCAGGCGCTGGTTTAGTGCCATTGATTGAGGCGGGTAAAGCCGATAGCCCAGAAACTCTGGAATTGCTTGCCAAACATCTTGAGGCTATACAAGATGCAGGGGCAGATACTCTGGTTTTGGGTTGCACCCACTACCCTTTTTTACGCAAAGCGATTCGCAATCTCCTCGGTGAGTCTATTAACCTTATCGATACCAGTGAAGCGGTTGTGCGACAACTCAAGAGGCAACTAGAGATACCAGGGAAATCTTCGCGAGCCGCTCAATCTTTTACCCTCACCTTCATGAGCAGCAAGGATGAGCTCAGTCTCTTGAGTATGGCCAATGAATTAATGGCGAGCGATATGTCATCGCATAAAGTCCAAGCAAAACTCTTGAGTAGCATCCGATGAGCACTTTCTTGCAAAAGCTTGACGCCCATCTTCCGTTTAATAAAACAGAGCGGATCATTATTACGATTGTGGTGCTCTTACACGCATTACCCGCGCTCGAATTTTTACACTGGAATTCAAGTCCGACAAAAACCGATGATGACGTGCGCGTTATGGCAAATCTTGTTAGTCCCGATACTGCTAACAAAAGTCAGCAGCCCCCAGCACCGCCACCACCAAAACCTAAGCCAGAGCAAAAAAATAAAACAGTAGATGAAAAATCTGCTGAGAAGCCAGCACCCGTCCAACCACAGCAACAGACCCAATCACCACAAGCCAGCCCACAAAATAAGAGTGAATCCACCCTTCCTAATGCGAGTGTCGCCCCTGCCACTGCCGGCGGCGCAAGCGGCACCCCCATTCAGACCGACATTGGTAAACTAATCGTCGTCTATCAGCCTGATGCAGATGCCTATTACCCCTCGTTTTCAAAGCGGTCCGGAGAGCAAGGTGAAGTGGTTGTGAAACTGATTATTGATGAAACCGGTGTGGTTGAAGAGGTGGCAATGCTCAGATCGAGCGCCTACCCTAGACTAGATCGCGCTGCAACTGAGATTGGCAAACGTTATCGCTTTAAACCGTTCTTGGTAAATGGGTCTCCCGCCAGAATTTCTACTAACCTTGCAATTAGATTTAATTTAAAGAGTTAATCATTATGAATACACCATTTGGCTTAGCAAATCTTTGGCTTGAAGGCGATGCCATCACTCGTTTTGTTGCGCTTGCTCTAGTCGCTAGTTCGATAGTGACCTGGGTGATCTTACTTACCCGTTTTTGGGACTTACGTAATTTGCGTAAACTAAGCCCAGAGCTCGAAAAATTCTGGCACGCAACTTCTTTCGAGCAAGGTATTGAAGGGTTTAGCGACACCTCAAACAATCCTTACTATCAAATAGCCAAAGCCTCGATTGAGTCATCACATCATCACCAAAGCCAAGCTACTAACCATCGTGAATTATTGCAAACACTGAATTATTCTGAGTGGATGGCTAGAAGTATTAAAAACAGTATTGATGGCGTCGCTGCCAAACTTCAAAAAGGACTTACCTTTTTAGGATCCACTGGTGCCACTGCTCCCTTCATTGGATTGTTTGGAACGGTATGGGGCATTTACCATGCACTCATAGCTATCAGCACCTCTGGTAGCGCTCAAATTGATCAAGTTGCCGGCCCAATCGGTGAAGCCCTCATCATGACTGCCTTAGGTTTAGCGGTCGCTATTCCTGCAGTGCTTGGCTTTAATGCCATTAACCGTGCTAACAAATTACTCGTTGCCGATCTCAATCGCTTTGGTAATGACCTGCTGGCATATTTTGTCACTGGTGCACGCGTTCAATCCGGAGAATAAGTATGTCGTTTAATCTACCGAATGATCAGAATGAAGACAGCATCATGGCTGAAATCAATATGACACCAATGGTGGATGTCATGTTGGTGCTCTTGATTATCTTCATCATTACTTTGCCCGTGATTCAGCAGGCAGTCAAAGTAGAGCTGCCTAAGGCCAATAGTGTACGTAATGAAGTAAAGCCTGAATCAGTGCAGCTCTCCATTGATGCCACTGGTCAAATTTTCTGGAATAGCACAGCGATTGATCTCAAAACGTTTGATGGCTATGCAGAAAAAGCAGCTCAAAAAGAACCACAACCTGAAATCAATCTGCGAGCAGACAAATCAGTCAAGTACGAATATGTAGCGCAAGTTCTTGCTGCCTCTCGTCGGGCTGGCTTAACCAAGCTCGGGTTTGTTACTGAACCCAATTAATCTATCGTTGTTTTGCTGTATTTAAGGGGAGCGCACTGCTCCTCATAAGAGTGGGTTCCCTCGCCTAAACTTGAGGCAAGAATCCCACCTACAATCGTATCCACCTTTCGAAGCTTGCCAGATGCTCGGTCAATGATGACTATCGAAGTAACAAAGCCCGGTGGATAAGATACGCCCTCCAATATTTCTGCTTCAAAATGGGTATCACTCAAATACGAAACCCGATCTTTTGTAATCAGAACATTCTTAATGGTCTGATTACCATCAGTACCTACGCGATCTAAGTCCCGCCCGTCTAAGTAGACCTTCCCTTTTTGAGCGGGTTGACTGCCAGTAGCCGATTGAACCTGCAACTCATAAGTCTCAGAGAAATCACGCTCCACCCTGGTGCAGTTAAATGTAACGCTTTGTGCAAAGACCGGGGCCGTAAAGAGCAACTGCATTAAAAACAGACTGCTCAGACTAAGCTTATGGGGATGGAGATTCATATTCGGCAAAGTAACACATAAGTAAAAGCGTGATTATCCCAATCTATTGGAGATCTTATAAATTTACCCTCAGTCATCAATCGCCATTTCCCTATAAACTGTCCCAGTAGCATCCTATAAAACTAAAAGATTTCGAGACAATCCAAATGATTCTATTTAAGCGGCAAGGAGCCCGCCTGCTTGCACTAGGACTGCTATTGGGCATCAGCTCTATTTGTGCGGCCCAAGATGCTGCAGCAACTTATCCGAATAAACCCATCAAGATTATTAGTCCATTTGCACCTGGGGGCGCCACCGATATCCTAGCCCGTCTTCTTGCCCAAAAACTGGGAGAAGCCTGGAAGCAAACCGTTGTTGTTGATAATAAATCTGGCGGTGGTGGCGTCATTGCTGCGGGAGAGGTTGCAAGAGCCGATAAAGATGGCTACACCCTACTACTGGGATCGGTTGGCCCAGTAGAAGTCTTACCAAGCGTGATGAAGAAGGTAAGCTACGACTCAGAAAAAGATTTTGCTGGAGTCGATGTCTTAGTAAACGTCGAAAATGTTGTCGTGGTGAATAACCAACTTCCCGTAAAGAATATCCAAGAGCTCATTGCCTATGCAAAAGCCAATCCTGGAAAACTACACTCGGGATCATCAGGCATTGCGACAACTGGCCACCTCTCTTTAGAAGTCTTTAACCAGTTAACCGGGGTAGATATTGTGCATGTTCCCTATCGTGGAGGCGCCCCTGTAACGACCGCTTTGTTAGCGGGCGATATTGAGATGAGTTTTTCAACAGTTCCAGCGGCCATTCAATATATTAAATCGGGAAAACTTCGCGCAATAGCGGTAACAGGCGATAAGCCCCTTGAAACACTTCCAGGCATTAAGCCAATTAAAGATCAGGGCGTTCCAGGCTTTAAGGTGAGTTCTTGGTACGGAATTCTTGCACCTAGTGGCACTCCCCCTGCAGTAATCAATAAGATCAATCTGGAACTTGGAAAAATTATTGCCATGCCTGATGTCAAGGCTAAGCTCCTTGAACAAGGTTGGACCACCGTACATACCACTCCAGCGCAAATGAATAAACAAATTCAATCGGAGATTGCTGATTGGAAAGTGGTGATTAATAAAGCTGGTATTACCCTAGACTAAAAAGAAGATGATTCTCAAATACCTATGCATATAGATCTAAATACTGTCGATAAAAAAGAGCGCTATAAGCTGCTGCTGAGCAGCATCCTTCCACGCCCAATCGCCCTAGTTACCACCCAGGACGAAGAAGGCAGAGTCAATGCTGCGCCATTTAGCTTTTTCAATATTATGGCGAGCACTCCAGCCATTGTTGTTTTGGGGATCGACTCAAAAAGTCCAGGCATCCCAAAAGATACTGTGCGCAATATGCGGCTCACCAAAGAATTTGTAGTCAACATGGTCTCTGAAGATATCGTGGAAAAAATGAGTTTATGCGCAAGCCCTCTCCCGGCTAACGAAGATGAGTTGCAGTTTTCTGGTCTCACAGCTGCGCCGTCAATACAAGTAAAGCCACCAAGGATCGCGGAATCTCCCATTAATATGGAATGCCGAATCGTTGACATTCTAGACATAGGGCACGATAGGAATATCGTGATTGGCAATGTGATTCACTACCATATTGATGATCAATTCTATGATGCGGAAAAAGGCTATGTCTTAGTGGAAAAGCTAGGGCTTGTCGCAAGAATGCACGGTAAATCGTTTTACTTGCGTAGCAGCGATATCTTTGAAGTAGAAAGACCCGTAGGCTCATCATCGCTTCGTTAAGTATGTCCACTGATTGTCGATTGGTGCCCGAGGCCGGAATCGAACCGGCACGACTTTTTTGAGTCGGCAGATTTTAAATCTGCTGTGTCTACCGATTTCACCACTCGGGCTCGCACTAGCAGTAACTGC
>CAILON010000250.1 GCA_903835865.1 uncultured beta proteobacterium | reverse complement strand
CTCATGCTGACTATGAAGGCGATGATCCACCTAAAAAGGGAAAGTCTGTTCGCGATGATTCCGATGGAGAAGCCCCGGAAAAAAAAGAAAAGAAAAATATTTCTATTGAAGAAACTCGCCAGGCCATCGAAAGCCTTTCTATTGGATCTCATCGCGGCGGTAACCGAGTAATTCTTATTTATCCATTAGAAATGTTGCGTCCTGACTCCGCCAATACATTGCTTAAATCTTTAGAAGAGCCTCCTGCAAACACCATCTTCATCTTATTATCCGATCGTTTAGACCGTGTATTACCTACTATTCGCTCGCGCTGTCGTTTGCTTAGCGCACCTAGGCCAGACAGAGCGCTTGGATTGGAATGGCTTAATTCAAAAGTAACTGCCTTACCAGATGCAAAATTCATTTCCACCGATATTGAAACCATCTACGATGAGCAGGGTGGAGCGCCTTATTCCGTCCTCAATTCATTAATCGCTCGCCACAATAAAGACGAGAAGGATGAGCTTACGATCGCACTACAGGCCTCCCGACTTCTCCTGCAGTCGATGTCTCAGGGTGCGCGGATTAATTGGCTGGAGACTGCTGAGAAAATTCATAAAGCGCAATATTCTATTTTGCTAGCGACTATGCAACGCTGGGTTTCGGACTTGCAGAATATGTCCCAAGGTGGAGCGCCCAGATACTACCCAAAACATCTTTCCACCATCCAAATACTTGCACAAAAAGCGAATATTTATAGGTTATTGCAATTCTGGAGGGCGCTAATCCAATCTCGCCGGCATGAAAACCACCCTTTGGCAACCAGGGTTCAGCTGGAAGCGTTGTTATCTCAATATCAACAGGTTTTTGAAGCTTAAGGCAGACTAAAATATCGAGTCATGTTCATAGACTCACACTGCCACCTCGATTTTCCAGAGTTTCAATCTCGCCTACCAGAAGTGCTGGCGAATATGAATACCGCTAAGGTAGATCATGCCTTGTGCGTTTCTGTTGATTTGCCGGACTTCCCCAATGTCCTTAAACTTGCTCAAGATCATCCTCATTTATATGCTTCAGTTGGAGTTCATCCTGACTATGAAGATACGCCCGAGCCTAGCTTTGAGTTTTTAGTGGAGACTGCTTTAAAGCATCCTAAGATCATCGCCATAGGAGAAACGGGGCTCGACTATTACCGCATGGGAGATCGAAGCTACGACTCTTTAGAGTGGCAAAGAGAGCGTTTTAGAACCCATATACGCGCTGCCTTGGCATCTAGAAAACCACTCATTATTCACACTCGGTCTGCATCGGTAGATACCATCAAAATCCTCAAGGAAGAGGGCGCAGATCAAATAGGCGGGGTCATGCATTGTTTTACAGAGAGTTATGAAGTTGCAAAGGCCGCCATGGATATGGGCTTTTATATCTCCTTTTCTGGAATAGTGACATTTAAGAGCGCTAAAGAGCTTCAGGAGACTTGCAAACAAGTGCCTCTTGATAGGATGCTGATTGAGACAGATTCACCGTATTTAGCCCCGATTCCATATAGAGGCAAGATTAATGAACCAGCCTGGGTGGCCAAGGTAGGTGAATTCATAGCCGACCTTAAGGGCGTTTCATTGGAGACATTAGGTAAGCAAACTTCTCAGAATTTTTTTCAATGTTTTCAAGTAGATGAGTCAATATCTTCATGAAATATGTAAAGATTCTGACTTTTACACTAGCAGTAATCCTATGCTGCATTCAGCCCGTTTACTCACAATCAGAGTCCCAGCGGAATGAATTTATAAAAGCAACTAAGTTTGATGATGCGAACACCGCTAAATTACTGATTTCACAAGGAATTAGCCCAAATTTAGTTGATTCACATGGCAATCCTATGCTGGTTTTGGCTATTAAAGACCGTTCATACCAAGTTATTGATGTCCTTTTGGTCGCCAAGGGCATGGATGTGGATCTTTCCAATAAACAAGGCGAAACGCCATTAATGCTGGCGTCAATCAACGGTGATTTACCTTTGGTCAGAACCTTGGTTCTTAAAAATAAGGCCCAAATTGACCATATAAGCTGGACCCCTTTGCATTACGCCTGCGCCAAAGGTCACTTAGACATCGCTCAGTTCCTAATCGCCAATGGCGCCTTGGTCGATTCACTGAGCTTGGGTGGAACAACGCCCTTAATGATGGCCGTTCAATCTGGTAATGAATTACTAGTTAAATTTTTGCTTGATAAAGGGGCAAACCTTCAATTGCGTAATGCCGAGGGTATAACTGCTATCGATATTGCTGATGTCTATGGAAAGCCAGCCATTAGTGAAGGTTTGCGGTCTCGCTGGCTAAAGCTATATAAACAGCCATATTTGAGCACTTCAAAGCTGATGCAGCCTAAATCACCATAGTAGCTATCTGCGTATAATCATTATTATGTCAAATAAGAAATAGATCACAACAACCCCCTATAAATCCTACCCATGATTATGTATGTTTGAATTCTTTAATTCCCTACCAAATGTTATGTATATCCTCCATGAAATTATGGGCGATTTAACGGGCACAGCTATTAGGTTGATGAGCTTCGTTGCTGTTTTGGTAGTGCTAAACCATGGGATATTGATTCTTTTGATCATGGGGTGCTTTCATGCGTTTGACAGAAGATATGGAAATCTGCGACACATGCAAGTAGATATCTTGGTCTATTTCACAGTTGTATTGCTTATCTTGCTAAGCCACTTAATAGATATTTTTATTTGGACTTATGCCATGGTCAGCGTAAATGTGTTTCCAGGGGTCGTGAAAACCTTTTATTTCGCTGGTGAAATGTATACCAATCTAGATCATAACGACCCAGCATATAAGCTTGGGCCACAATGGAATATGTTGCCAATACTCATCTCTTTTTCTGGTTTATTTGCGGTAGCAATATCGGGATCTGCTTTATATGGATTATTAGTTTCTACTTTTGCGACACCCCCAAGAAAATAATATGGAAATCTTTAGTTACCTACCTTCTCTAGGTCAGCTTTTCAGCCAAATCAGCAGCGATATCGGACATGCGCAACTCTATTGGATCATTGCATTTGCAAGTGCTATGTTGGTCTTGCATGGTTTGTACATCATGTTAGTAGTCATCAGTTTTCATAAATTAGTTGGATGGCTAAGCAGCAAGCGTCATATGAAAAAAGATTTTTTTCACGTCTTTCGACTTGCGGCAGTCATAGCCTATTTTGTAGCTATCTTGCTGGTTATTGCTGGGCATTTCACCGATATTATTATGTGGACTTATGCCTTAATCCCTTTAAAAATATTTGTCAGCAATCCAGATGCACTTTACTTTGTAGGTGAAATGTACGTTACAGTTGGCTTTGGATCATTCCAGCTAGAAAAAAATTGGCGAATACTCCCAATCATCATCGCGTTTACAGGAATCTTTGCCGCATCCATGTCGGCCGCCGCACTTTTTAATATGCTCAGCTCGTTAATCGATAAGAGCCGCTTAAACGAAAATGGACAGCCAAGCGTTACTTAATTGGATTTTTCTGCTTAAAGACGAGTTCAAGCACCCTTCCATTTGACTCCTGCGATCTAATGCGACCCGGCAGCCATTCGAGATCCTTAGCCAGCCAAATATCGACTTGTCTTTTATAGGGGTCACTTTCTCGTTGCATAAGCGCATAGTGTCTGATCGTCGTCTTTCCCAAGCTAGGAACATCGTCTGTTACTGCTTCGCCATAACTCTTAAATTGCCACATTTCTAGGGTGTTGTAATCAACAACGGGAATCGATCTAATGCTTCCTGGCTCATCTATTTTGTCATCTCCATTTAATAGAGATGCAATTTGGAATATGAGACTAAATCGGTCTTGTGTGCCAGGCAGGATTGCTGGTGTAAATTCTGGCTTCTCCGAAAAATACATCTGCCCCTCACCCTTTTCATCTCGATCAAAACGTGAGTACCGAGGCGCCCTAGTTCCACGTTGTGTCCAATAGATAGATGGGGCAATACCATAGGAATCTACTGAGCCCCTAGATTCAAAAACAAAAGGGCCAACGAATGCATACGGAATATTGATATAAAGACGATAGCTATTGCCTTCTACCACCCAGTCGATTTCACCCGTTTGGTATTTCTGCCCATCAACGTATGAATCGTAATAAATAATGCCAGGTTGAGGAAGTTTAAATGCTGCACCTTTTTGATTAAAGTTGCCACCCT
>CAILON010000249.1 GCA_903835865.1 uncultured beta proteobacterium | reverse complement strand
CTGTATCACCCTTATTTGGAACCAAGGCCGGAGCAGCGGCAACCGCAGCGGCAGCGGCAGCAGCAACTGGCTTAGCCTCGTCAGCAAAAGCTGATGAAGTCGCCATAACGCCAGTAGCACCAATAGCCAAAGCTACCGCACCGCTAGCAAGGAGTTTTTTCATCCAAGTTAACATTTTGAACCTCTCTTTAAAGTGCTGACGCACCGGTTTCACCGGTACGAATACGAATGACGTGCTCAACTGAGGAGACAAAAATCTTGCCATCGCCAATCTTGCCAGTACGTGCAGATTTTTCAATTGCTTCAATCGCACGCTCCAAGATGCCATCTTCAACAGCAGCTTCAATTTTTACTTTAGGTAAAAAGTCGACAACATACTCAGCACCGCGATACAACTCAGTGTGACCTTTTTGACGACCAAAGCCTTTAACTTCAGTGACGGTAATGCCCGAAACTCCCACTTCCGAGAGAGCTTCGCGCACTTCGTCAAGCTTGAATGGCTTGATGATTGCGGTAATTAATTTCATGTGTTTCTCCGTTCAGAAGTGGAAATTAGAAAGTTTTTGTGAGTGAAACCAAGCCTGTGGCACCACCTAAGTTTTTGCCTGACGGGCTGACATATGCGTAGCTACTACCAACAGTTTTTGCATTGGTATCAATGTAGGAAACTGCTGCAGATAAGCCGCCTCCAAAGTCTTTAGTCACGCCAATCTTCCAATCGGTGTAGCTATAAAGACTTGAATTTGAAGTTGAGCTTCCAGTTGGAGTTCCCGCAATGTACTGATAACCAATGTGAGCATTTAGTGCCAAGCCCCAAATACCGGTATCGTAGTTCACTGTTAAATCAGGATAGTAAGAACCAGTACTGTTAGCGTTACCGAAAGTATTTGTCACAGCATATGAAAACTTCAGGAAACCAGTCACTGGACCAACTGTAAAGTTTTGAGCAGCATACAGCTCAGTTGTGTTGGGGTTGGCGTAAATTAAGTTCCCTGATGTTGGATAGTAGTACTGCAAAACACCAAAGTCAGACGCAAAGCCAGGTGCAAATAACTCCTTCTTAAAACCACCATAGAAGTCCATCTCGATTGGAGCAGAAACGCCTGGATTTAAATCACCAACCCAGGTAATTGAGCTATTCCAGTTACCAATGTAGAAACCGCTCTCATGCGCATAATCAAAGCCGCCTTGAATCGCCGGCTTCATGTTGGACTGAGAGATACCACGATAGCGATAGTCGTTCACCACAGTAACGTTGGCGGCAATAGGGCTGCCCGCTTCTTCTGGATTCTCTGGTGTATCGGCTGCAAAAGCAGATGCACTGGCCAAACCAGCCAACAAAGCTACCGCTGCCGCAGAGATTGCTGTCTTATGTAATGTCTTCATGAGTAACTCCTTACTGTTTGTGAAATGAAAAATGGGAAATATCGAATGCATGGAGCGATCATGAAGGTCGAGCGACAACCCATTTCCACTTGATTCACCTTATTAATGCCAATGCACCTAAATGGTGCTTCATATTGCCCCAGAAATGTGAATTTGAGGGCGTATTCCAGATTTTTGGCCACTTTGTCACGTTTTTACTCGCTCAACTTAAAATATAAGATGTATCTTTTATGCAACTTTAGACAGAACTGCGAAACCCCATCATGCAAAAACCAGGCGAAATCTTCGAGCAATTTCAACGCATTGCTAACGATATGCAAAGCAAAGTGGGGGAGGCTATCCGAAACTCACCTGCACAAGAGATTGAAAAAAATGTGCGCGCCATGATGAACCAAGGATTTCAAAAGATGGATCTCGTCACGCGAGAAGAGTTTGATTTGCAGTCGAAGGTTTTGGCAAAGACCAGGGAAAAATTAGAAGCCCTTGAAGCTAAAGTTGCTGCACTAGAAAAATCTCAATAATTTTTTCAGATTTTATTCAGGATAGAACTCATCAAAAAAGTTTGAGTATTCTTCTTTAGTTAGAAAAGTTTTTGCATCACTCGGTATTGCCTTTGTATGCAGTACCGAGACTTGGTAAATCCAAATACTGTCATCTGGTGCAACTCGAGTGATCCACCGAACGCGCATCCATTGCTCAGCCGTTCCCCCTGACTTCAACTGAATCCAATATTCTTTACTTGCTTGCCTTTGTTTAGCAGCAGTTTGATAAAGAACATCTTCAACAATCACTTCCCCACCCTGTGCTTTTGCTCTAGCCAATACAATGCCCTGCAATTGCGCCATCAATGCTGGTAGCAATGAAGATTGGCCAACAGGAATTTGGGTTGCGCTAATAGAATAAATATCATCATCCATTTTTAGCGCCTCAAGAGATTGCAATAACTCTTGATCTTGATATGTCACACGTCTTTGAATTTTGTCTGGCTTACCAGGAAATAATGCGGTGTATCTTTCCTGCGGCGACTGGACAACCCGCCAATCCCATTTAGGACTACAGGCGACTAAAAAGAATGTTGCCGTAAGACAAAAACAGCAAGTTCTTAGAGCGCGTTTATATAATGCCAGCGCCATGTGCTTGCTGATCCGCATGATAGCTAGAGCGCACCATCGCCCCTACTGCCGCATGGGAGAAGCCCATGGCGTACGCCTCTTCTTCGAAACGCTTGAAAACGTCTGGATGCACATAACGCTGAACTGGCAAGTGATGGCCAGAGGGAGCAAGATACTGGCCGATGGTGAGCATATCAATCTTGTGCTCACGCATATCACGCATGACTTCTAAAATCTCTTCATCTGTTTCACCAAGCCCCACCATTAAGCCGCTCTTAGTAGGAATATGGGGGAAGCGCTCTTTAAAGTCTTTCAATAATTTCAGTGAATGCAGATAGTCAGCGCCAGGTCGAGCTTGCTTGTATAGGCGTGGAACTGTTTCAAGATTGTGATTCATCACATCAGGCAGGCCATTAGGCGCATGCTCAACAAAAATATCTAATGCTTTATCTAAGCGCCCACGAAAATCTGGTACCAAAACCTCAATGCGTGTATTGGGAGATGCAGTCCGAGATTGAGAAATGCAATCGACATAATGCATGGCACCGCCATCGCGAAGATCATCACGATCCACGCTAGTAATCACTACATAATTTAATTTCAGCGCTGCGATTGTTCGGGCTAAGTTAGCAGGCTCCTTGGTATCCAAGGGATCGGGCCTTCCATGACCCACATCACAAAATGGGCAACGACGAGTACATTTATCGCCCATGATCATAAAAGTAGCGGTGCCCTTACCAAAACACTCACCAATATTTGGGCAACTCGCTTCTTCACAAACAGTAACCAATTCGTTTTCACGCAAAATCTTTTTGATTTCTGCAAAACGTGAATTGCCTGAAGCTGCTTTGACGCGAATCCAATCTGGTTTTTTAAGAATCTCTGCAAGCGGAACGATTTTGATTGGAATGCGCGCTGTTTTTTCGCTCGACTTTTGCTTACGAGTGGCGTCGTAATTGAGGTCTTGGCGAAGTTCGCTTAGTTGTTCGGTATCGGTCTTATTTATGGTCATGTTGACTTCAGTTGCTTTTGTAAATGCTCTAAAAGCCTTTGGCTAATAGTGTCTATATTGTCCTTGATCCCAAGGGTTTGCATATCTACCGTCCTTAAACCCTCATAGCCGCAAGGGTGGATGCGGGCAAATGCGTCCAAATCAGTTGCCACATTCAGCGCTAGCCCATGATAAGAACAGCTTTTAGAGACCTTGAGCCCTAATGCTGCCACCTTGGCACCAAACCACTCCTCCGGTATGCCTGCTTGCTGGGCTATATATATTCCCGGAGCACCTTTCAGTCTTTGCGCCTGTATACCGTAATCGGCCAGCGTATCAATGAGCGCCTGCTCGATACGTGACACTAGTTCTTTTACAAATAACCCTAGGCGCTTGAGATCAAGCAGGAGGTAAACCACAATTTGACCTGGGCCATGATAGGTAATTTCACCACCACGATCTACCTGTATCAGCGGAATTTGCTGGCTCGGGGAATGTAAATTTCCTGCATCTCCAGCAAGACCTAAAGTAAATACTGGAGGGTGCTGCAGAACCCAAATCTCATCAGGCGTATTTGCATCACGTTCTTTGGTGAAAGTACGCATCGCCTCATAAGTTGATGCGTAATCAGCCAAACCAAGATGCTTAACTAGGAATGGCATGTGCTTTGAATCAAAGGACGACGCTAACTAAAGGATGTGTAGAAAGAGTGCGGTACAGCTCATCTAACTGCTCACGACTTGTGGCAGTAATAGGCAAAGTGATTCCTAAATAATTTCCATCCTTAGATGGCCGCTGTTCAACCTTGCTTTCATCGAATGTGGGGTCAAACTGTTTTGCAATATGGATAATTGCCGGCAAATATTCTGGATTTGCTTTTCCCATCACCTTAATAGGAAACTGAGAAGGATATTCAATGAGGGATTTTTCTTCGGCCATAGCGTTTTTTAAAGACCTTTTTAAGAATTGCGATGATCTGGCATGCCTAACCAAGCGCCAGTAATAATGTTGCGAATGCAATGCAATCTACGGTGAAAAAAATGATCTGCTCCAGGCACTACTTGCACTGTCAGTTCTTGAGGGCGCGCCCAATCCAATACATCAATTAATGGGATTGTCTCATCGACTTCACCGTGTATCAGGATAGTATCCATAGGTACGGCAGCCAAGTTCCACTTCCCTGCAGCACTACCTACCATCACTAAACGCTCAGCAGGACGCCCAAGTTCTGCAAGCTTTTCCACTAAATGACTACCTACAAAGCTGCCAAAAGAAAACCCAGAAATAACTAATGGCAAGGTGTTGGCATTTGCTGTCCATGCTTGATGGGCTGTGGTTTCAAACTGACTCCAGCTTGAAGGGGTTCGCATCCAATCAGTCACGTGCAATAAATCATCTAGCTCACCAACGCCATCATCATGCACTCCTGCAGTTCCACCTACACCGCGAAAGTTCGGGCGAACGCTGACGTATCCCAGCTGATTAAAAGCGCGCGCCATCGTTTGAGCAACTTTGTTATCCATTGTGCCGCCCATTAATGGATGGGGGTGAGCTACTAACGCCAAACCACGAATTGCAAATGTGGGATCGCTTTTCAACTCGTCCGGAAGATCGATGGACATCTCCAACAAACCAACGATGCCATCAATATGAATTACTTTAGTACGACTATTCATGGAAAAAATCTTTCAACTGTTACTAAGCTAACTGCAAGCGCTCAACAGGGAGGCCTTTGATTAAGTGAGACTGAATAATTTCTTCAAGGTCTTCGGTATCCACGAAGGTATACCAAATGCCTTCGGGATAGATCACCATCACAGGCCCATCAGCACAATGGTCTAAGCAACCTGCTTTATTGACCCGAATTTTTCCGGGCCCCGATAGACCAAGCTCTTTCACCCTGCTTTTGGCGTACTCAAATAAAGCAAATGCATTGTGCTGGTCGCAACAATCTTCGCCATTTTTGCGTTGATTTAAACAAAAAAATAAGTGGTGGGAAAAGCTCATAGAAAAATTACATTCATCAATGTTTGAGTTTGAGTTCAAGGGCGCTACGAATCATCCAGATTAAGGCTAATGGCAACCATACTACCGATACCCATTGCATGAGCTCATTAAAGTGTAATAAACGTCCTTGATGCCAATGCCTTAAGGTCAGAATGAAATAAGGATTATCAGGCAATACATTAATTGCAATGGTGGCGCAGATCAAGCAAGATAAAGCCAACCAGAACCTGGTAGCTTGCCTGAGGTGTAGAGCCCATCTCAATAGAAGGCTCGCCAAGAGCATTCCCCATAACGCTCCTGCGGTAAACCAGTTAAAGCCAAACTCGCCTCCAAATTGGAGCGCAGTAAAAATGGTTTTAATGAGCACGGTAAAACACAACAAGCCATTCAGAATGCGCCATTGAGGCGCCTTAGGACGCATTCCAAAGGATAGTAAGAGCGCAACCCCTAACCAACAGAGCGCCGTGATGATGGTTTCCTGCGCCACATAGTTTATGACTACAGTTCCCCAATCAATTGAACCAAAGATTGCATGTCCCCATACCCCAGTTCCAAGCCAAGAACTTTGCGGATAAATTTGTGACCAGGGAAACAAGATAAACAATGCGCATGCCCCCCAGCTCAAACCAAACCACCGATCAAAACGACGGCGTACAGCACTTCCCGAGAGCCATTGGGGGCCTAGAGGAATCGCTAAAAGACCACCTAGCAAACCTCCAAAAATATTTGCCCACCAATCCATCTGGCTCGGGATTCTGGTTGGCAGCCAGGCCTGCAAAGTCTCAACACTGAAGGCCAGAAATCCGCTTAAGGCCAATGCAATCCCCAGGGCTACAAAGTTACGCCAACGCGGGTAGGCCGCAAATACAATCAGAAACCCAAAAGGGATATAGGCCAAGATATTGACCAAAACATCGAAAAGAGTAATAAAACGGGGGGTAGGGGCATCTAGCCATGCCCAAGCAGACACCCCATTACTAAAGTCAAAATCAAAGGGGTTTAGGCTTACATAGATAATCAGAAGGGCATAACTCAAGCCAATTGCCCTAGCCAAAGGCATTGCCTGTAATGGCCAAACCAATTTTCGAGGACGCTGTTCTTCCGAGTGCATTCCACAATTCTAGGTCAGACCTTTCTACAATGGCGAAATGACTGCTAATTGCATCCTTGAACGCGTTGCCCAAACCAAATCTACCAATGATGATCTTCTGGCCCGTTGGCGAGCTGGCGAACTAATTGACCCAGTAGCTCGTATCGCCCATCATCAAACTGCTGGCAAAGGTAGGGCTGGTCGCTCATGGTTAGCGCTGCCAAATGATTCCATCAGTTTTTCTTTGGCTTACCCTTTCCAAAGAAGTCCTGCAGAGTTGAGCGGACTGAGCTTGCTAATTGGTCTGGCAGTAATTTCTGGAATTGCTCAAGCATGCAATATTAGCGAGGCTGCACTTTACCAATCAGGCTTACGCTTAAAGTGGCCTAATGACTTACTGCTAAACAACACCAAGCTAGGCGGTATTTTGATTGAAGGCGGCCAAGCCAAACCCAGCGATCCCACCTGGATGATTATTGGTATTGGCATTAACTTACGCAATGCCAAAGAATTTCAAATTGCCCTGGCCAATCAAGCAATGCAGCAGGTTGGCTCTCTTGATCAGCTCATCCCTAAAACTACATCGCTTCCTGATGTGGAATTCTTGTGGCTCAAGCTGATTGAATCTTTGGAACGCTATTTGAGTGACTTTGATCGTCAAGGATTTAGTGAATACCAAACTCAGTGGGAACGTTGGGATGCCTTCAAAGATCAAAAGGTTGTCATTTCTGGGGCCAATAAAGAGCCGATTCATGGCGTGGCCAAAGGCATAGACTACAGTGGGGCATTGCTATTGGAGCTAGATAACCAAACTATTGCCATTCATGCAGGCGATATTTCCTTGAGAGTTCAATCATGAGTCTCTATTTACTATTTGATGCAGGCAATACTCGCCTCAAATGGGCTGCTGTTGAATCTACTCAACATCCATCAGACCGTCAAAAAAAATTATGGGCTTATTCAGGGTCCATTACTAGCAATGCTTTGCAATCTGCGGAGGCACGAGCGGAAATTGCAGATTACATTGCTAAAACCTTACCAAAACCTGATGCGATTGCTTTTACCTGTGTCGCTGGCCAAGAGGCTATGAGCAATATTCAATCCCTGTTTCCACAGTGGAGCGATCTCCCTTGGAAGCAACTTACTGGTGATAGCCAGTACCTTGGGATGCGCACGCTATATCAGAACCCCGAAAAACTGGGGGCTGATCGTTGGGCCGCAGCTATTGGCGCACGCGCCCTATCAAACACTAATACCTTGATCATCAACGCTGGTACCGCTACGGCGATTGATCTGCTGGGAGCTAATGGCGTGCATTACGGTGGTTGGATTCTGCCAGGCCTTAGCCTGATGCAAGAGAGCTTAGAAAGCAACACTGCACAACTCCCCTTGGCTGAGCGGAGAGATAGTCAGGTAGGTTTTGGCATCAATACAAACGATGCCATTATTGGAGGCTGTGATGCTGCACAAATCGGCGCCATCACTCTGGCAATCGAACTTGCTAAACAAATGAACCACCCCGTAGAAAAAATTTGGCTAGATGGTGGTAATGCCAAAGTTTTAGCTCAAGAAATTAAGAAGTATGAAGTACTGAATTCTTTAGCAATTGAAACAACTGAAGGCTTAGTGCTTCGCGGCACATGGGCATGGTTACTGCAAAACCTTTAAGAACGGATTTTTCCCAAGAGGCTTGTTGTTGAGCGCTCATAAATGAATGGAATAGCCACAGCCTTACCACCCCAACTCTTAACAGCTTTAGTCTCTGGAAGAGTATCAATTTCGTAATCGCCACCTTTAACGTAAATATCCGGACGAATTTTTTCAATCAGATTTACTGGAGTTTGCTCATTAAATAGAATAGCCATATCGACACTTTCAAGCGCCACTAATAAGGCCTGACGATCAGCTTCAGTATTAATTGGCCTGTCATCACCTTTGCCCAGCATCTTGACTGATGCGTCTGAATTCACGCCCACAACCAAACTCGCCCCCAGGGCACGTGCTTGCGCCAAATAACTAGCGTGGCCTCGATGAAGAATATCGAAGACACCGTTGGTAAATACGAGCGGGCGGGGAAGACTGGCAAGTCGAGTGGCCAACTGTTCGGGTGAGCAGACTTTAGACTCAAAAGAAGGGGGTAGCAAAGTTGTCATGACTCAATATTAATAGCATTACATCATCGCCTGTGAGAATGCCCAGAATGTCTTAGACTTAAAGACTATTGAACCTGAATAATGAGGGCGCGGGATGATCCGTTTAATGATTACATGGCTACTGGCACTATCTGCTTTTGGAATAAACGCCCAAACGGTAAATGCGGCCTCTAGCTGCAGTCCTTTGCTGTCTCAGACCTTTCCGCGCCTGCAAGATGAGGCGCCCCAAAGCTTATGCCAATATCAAGGAAAAGTCATTATGGTGGTCAATACAGCCAGCTACTGTGGGTTTACCAGTCAATATGATGGCCTTGAAAAAATTTATGCCAAATATAAAGATCAAGGATTGGTGGTGCTAGGCTTTCCATCAAACGACTTTGGCCAGCAAGAGCCTGGTAGCAATAAAGAAATTGCTGACTTTTGCAAAAATACGTATGACGTCAAATTCCCAATGTTCGCCAAGAGCGTAGTTTCTGGCAATAATCCAAACCCCCTCTTTAAGATGTTGATTGCCAAAACTGGCACTACGCCAAAATGGAATTTCTATAAGTATCTGATTGATCGTAACGGTAATGTTGTGGAATCTTTCAATAGCATGACTAAGCCCACTAGCAATACTATTACCAATGAGATTGAGAAGCTCCTGAAGGAGAAAGTGTAGTGAGTAAAAGAAGAATTGCCATTATTGGTGCCGGCATTTCAGGCCTAGGATGCGCCTATGCATTAAGACAACATCCTGACTTAGACATTACTGTTTATGAAGGCGGTGACCATATTGGCGGACATAGCAATACAGTCAATTTCACTCGCAAGATAGGCAATCAAGATATTACACAGGGGATCGATACAGGCTTCCTAGTATTCAATCGTAAAACCTATCCACGACTAGTAAGGCTTTTTGAAGAAATTCAAGCTCCCATAGCGCTTTCAGAAATGTCCTTCTCAGTTTCGATTGATGGCTCTGAGAAATTTCTGAAACCCAAAACCATTGAGTGGGCTGGCAACGACCTCAACTCTTTCTTTGGCCAAAGATCAAATCTTTTATCTCCTTCTTTCTGGAGGATGGCCTATGACATCCTGCGATTTAATCGAATGGCTACGAAATTAGCGAATAATCAAATTGAAGCAGGCCATAATTATTCCGAGCCAGATGAAACGATTGTCAATTTCTTAGATCGCAATCGGTTTAGCCAAAGCTTCAGAGAAAATTATTTTTTACCCATGATTGGCGCTATTTGGTCATGCTCTGTAGAGCAAATGTTGGCATTCCCAATTCAAACTATGGTGCGCTTTTGCCATAACCATGGCTTGCTGCAAATCCAAAATCGTCCTCAGTGGCTTACTATTTCCGGTGGCTCACGTGAATATGTAAAACGTCTTGTAGCGGCCTTAGAAAAACATCAAGTTACCATTCAACGTGAAGCGGTAGTAAGGGTCAATGCCAGCAAAGAGGGTGTATTGCAAGCTGAAGTGATTACACAATCAGGATCCTCTTGGTTTGATGAGGTTGTAATGGCTTGTCATAGCGATCAATCTCTCGAGCTGGTTCACGGCCTGCAGCAAGATGCCAGAAATATTCTTGCTGCCATCCCCTATCAAAAGAATCGGGCGATTCTACATACTGACATCCGATTTCTACCATCGGTCAAACGTTGTTGGGCTGCATGGAATTACACGGCTAAGTCTGGTGCCATGCCATCGGCAAAGCAACACGTCAGCGTGAACTATCTCATTAATCGTTTGCAGCCTCTACCTTTGGAATTTAAAGACCTACAAATTATTGTGAGTCTTAATCCATTAACGGATCCAGATCCAAAACTAGTGCATCAAGAGATTCATTACGCTCATCCTGTATTTGATATGAGCGCCATTCAGGCGCAAAAAGAACTTCCTCTCATACAAGGGATCTCATCCATCTGGTATTGCGGTGCTTGGACCGGATTTGGATTTCATGAAGATGGATTGCGCTCTGGAGAATTAGTGGCTGAGGCCTTATTAGAGAGTCTTCGCTCACCATTGAAAAACAGTCCTAAGCAAGATGCTCAATAAATGAATCAACCAAAGATTAATTTTGGCGTAGTAAAGCATCGCCGTTTTCGTCCGGCGAAAAATGCTTTTGGGTACGGTGTATTCACTCTCTCTATCCCTATGCGTGCCAGGAGAACAAATCCAAAAATCCTTAGCGAGTGCGGTCTTAATGACAATCGTCTTGGCCTGCTTTCCTTCTTCGATAAGGATCATGGGCAAGGTGAAAGCAATAGTCTGGCGTGGATTGAAAAACTATTGCATGAAAATCAGGTGCCTCATGT
>CAILON010000248.1 GCA_903835865.1 uncultured beta proteobacterium | reverse complement strand
GCTCCACCTCAGCCATGATCAAGGCTGTTGTCGAAAGCAGCGCTACTGAATATATCGTGGCTACCGATAAAGGCATCTTGCACCGCATGCGTCAGCTAGCTCCCAATAAGAAGCTAATTGAAGCCCCTACCGCCGGAAACAGTGCTACCTGTAAGAGCTGTGCTCACTGTCCTTGGATGGCCATGAATGGTTTACAAGGTATCTTGGATTGCCTTGAGAATGCCTCTGGTGAAATCTTTGTACCTGAACTCACTCGCTCTAAAGCCCTAGTGTGCATTGAGCGCATGCTTGACTTTACGAAGAATCATCCCGACCTCCTAGCCAAAGCGCAACATGGTTTTGTTAAAAATATTGGCGCTGCTTAATTTTAATTTTCCTAGCCTTCTTCTTTTAGATTGATTTACATGTTTGAACACAATGAAACCTTAGAGCAAGCTCGTCAACGCAATATTGCTGATGCGCTCATGGAAGATATTGGAACTGGTGATTGGACGGCAAAGTTAGTTCCAAGCAAACCCGTTAAGGCGCAGTTGATTGTGCGTCAGTCGGCCGTTCTCTGTGGTGTCGATTGGTTTGAGGGCGCCCTTAAGAAACTAGATCCTTCTGCCAAAGTTACCTGGCATTACATGGAGGGTGATTTGATGAAACCCGATACGAAGGTTTGCGATATTGAGGCAGACTCTCGCGCTTTACTCTCTGCTGAGCGCCCTTGTATTAATTTCTTGCAGACTCTTTCTTGGACCGCCTCCATTGCACGCGATCACGTAGATGCCATTGCTGGGGTTAGTCCAAATCCCAATGGTTGCGCAGTTCTGGATACCCGTAAGACTATTCCTGGATTGCGCCAAGCACAGAAGTACGCTGTTCGTGTTGGTGGCGGACAAAACCAACGTTTGGCTCTGTGGCATGGCATTTTGATTAAAGAAAATCATATTGCCGCTGCTGGTGGCGTTGCCGCTGCAGTCAAAGCAGCTCAAGCACTCAACTCGGGTGTTGATATCCAAGTAGAAGTAGAAAATATGGCTGAACTTGCACAGGCTATTGAAGCGGGAGCTAAAAGTATTTTGATTGATAACTTCACTACTGACCAAATGCGTGAAGCTGTTGCCTTTACGGCAGGTCGCGCCCTTTTAGAAGCATCGGGCGGTATTGATTTAGATCAGATGCGCGCCATTGCAGCCACTGGAGTCGATCGCATATCTCTTGGCAAGCTCACCAAAGATATTCATGCGGTGGACTTTTCGATGCGGATTTTATAAGCACGTCTTTAGCCCCATAACATCATCGGTTTTAAGGCTTTTATATGACTTAGTGTATCCTTATGGATACAGTTTCGCATGATTGAAATTAGGAAAACTGAAGAATTTATAGTGTGGCTTGATAACCTTTTTGATGTAATCGCCAGAGCAAAGATACAGGCAAGAATTCAAAGATTACTGGAAGGAAATCCGGGGAATGTCAAATCCGTTGGAGAAAAAGTATTTGAAATGAAAATTGACTTTGGCCCAGGTTACCGCATTTACTACTCTAAGAGAGGTCGTCAAATTGTAATCCTCTTAATTGGGGGCAATAAAAGTACGCAAAGTAAAGATATCAAATTAGCCCAACATTTAGCTAAAAATCTATAGGGAATTATCATGAAAAAGACTATTACTACCCGATATGACGTAGCAGAACATCTGCGAACGCCTAAAGAGATGGCCGCTTATTTGGATGCCTGCATTGAAGAATCGGATGGTGATGCTTCATTTATTGCTAAAGCGCTGGGCGATATTGCTAGGGCAAAGGGGATGAGTCAAGTTGCTAAGGACTCTGGCCTTTCGAGAGAAAGTTTATACAAATCACTCTCTGGCGACCGTAGCCCAGGATTTGATACGATTCTCAAAGTTATTGCAGCTCTAGGCTTAAGCCTTCATGCAGGGCTTGCTGCCAAAAAATAAAGAGATAATTTCTTTGGAGCTAGGTCTCAGAGCTTTCTGAATTGCCTTCGGCTTGAGGCGTCAGAATCGTTGGATATGAAACTGCCCAGGTTCCTGGGTAGTCACGACTGTAATGTAAACCTCTACTCTCGCGACGCATTAATGCAGAGCGCACAATGAGCTCGGCACATTCAAGCAAGTTACGCAGCTCAATTAAATCACGCGTCACTTTAAAGTTAGCGTAATACTCTTGGACTTCGTATCTCAATAACTTAATTCGATGCAGGGCACGCTCAAGACGTCGATTCGTTCTCACGATCCCAACATAATTCCACATGAGAGAACGCAATTCATCCCAGTTATGCGCGATGACCACTTGTTCGTCAGCATCTTCCACTTGGCTTTCGTCCCACAGAGGTAAGCTTGGCAGGATAGGAGTTTTGAGCTCTGAAATATCCTGTGCCGCTGCTTTACCAATGACTACGCACTCCAATAGGGAGTTACTCGCTAAACGATTAGCGCCATGCAAGCCTGTATAGGTGGCCTCACCTACCGCATACAGTCCCGGTAAGTCTGTGCGGCCCTTAAGATCAGTAACAACTCCTCCGCAGGTGTAATGCGCAGCAGGTACTACCGGAATCGGCTCTTTAGTAATATCTAGACCCAAGGTTAAGCAACGCGCATAAATCATTGGGAAGTGTTCTTTGATAAAAGCTTCGCCTAAATGGGTTGCATCTAGGTGCACATAATCTAAGCCGTGCTTTTTCATTTCAAAGTCGATGGCTCTTGCAACAATATCGCGGGGAGCAAGCTCTTTACGATCATCGTGCTCGGACATAAAGTGAGTGCCATCAGGTAATTTTAAGATCCCGCCCTCACCTCGCATGGCTTCGGTGATCAAGAAAGTGCGGTCACTCGGGTGATACAAGCAAGTCGGATGAAATTGGATAAATTCCATATTGCCTATACGGCATCCTGCGCGCCAGGCCATAGCAATCCCATCACCGGTAGCGGTATCTGGATTACTGGTATATCGGTAGACCTTGCCAACACCACCAGTAGCTAATACAACTGACTTAGCCGCAATCGTTTCTACACGATTATTTTTAATATCGAGTGCGTAGACTCCATAACAACGATTGGGTTTTTTACGGAGCGTCTTAGCATCTAAATGACGATTGGTAATTAAATCTAGAGCAATCCAATGCTCTAGCAATTGAATATTTTTGTGGGCACGTGCCTTATCTAAGAGCACTTCATGAATGGCTTTACCCGTGGCATCGGCAGCGTGAGCAATACGGCGATGACTATGACCGCCTTCACGAGTGAGATGTAATCCCATTGGCCCAGTTTCATCAGCGGTAAAGGGAACGCCTTGATCTACCAACCAACGAAGCGCTTCTGCGCTCTCTTCCGCAATGTAACGGGCGGTTGACTCAACAACGAGTCCCGCTCCTGCATCTAAGGTATCGGCGACATGAGAATCAATGCTGTCACGTTCCTTATCGACTACCCCAACAATGCCGCCTTGCGCCCAGGCAGTAGCTGCTTCCCCTAAACCCCTTTTAGCCATCACAATGACCGGTTGGGTCTCGGCCATATGCAGGGCAACCGTTAAGCCAGCAAGCCCAGCGCCAATAATCAGCACTGGGAGATCTGCTTTAGCGTCTAGTGAGCTTGGTGTGGGTTTTGAACTAGCCATAAGGGCTTCATTCTAAAGGGCAATGGAGATATTGGTTTAAATCTTAATTCAAGAACTTCGAGGCTTAAAAGGTGCTAATTCTTGAGATCTAGCCTCAGCCAGTGAAAGCAAACACTGAGCTAGTTTTTTTGTTATAGGAGGCTGGGGTCAGAACAACTGCAGGACGACGACCAGCTTGCTCTCTACCGACTTGAGGATCAAATTCCAGCCAAACAACATGGCCAGCATCTGGCACATAAGATACAGCCATTAGAGAAGCTCTTTACCAACAGGGTTACCAAAGTCGACCTCACCATGAAGATTCTTGGCTGTGATGCCTGCTAACAAATCATTTAGTTGATATTCTTGCTTTACCATCGGCTCAATCACAATTCGACCTTTTTGCACTTTTACAGAAACTAATTGGTCGATATTAAGATGGGCAGACTTCATAACAGCTGCATTTAAGCGTAAAGCTGGACTATTGCCCCACTTTTTGATGATAGTTTGCATATTACCCCCTCCGCGTCTAATGTAGACACACTGTATCTACATTGATAAAACCAAGCAAAGTATAAAAATACCCCGCTTCAGGGGCGCGGTTTTATTTAGGTACAACTAAGTCGCAGTAACAGTCTTCTGTCTCTTAGGATCATTTGTTCCATAACCTATTACTGGGGCTGTTTGCCCACCTTTGGTGAGTTTGACAGCGCAGTACTTAAATTCTGGAATCTTGCCCATTGGATCCAAGGCGGAATTGGTAATGAGGTTTGCTGCTGCTTCATAGTAAGCAAACGGAATGAAGATCACCCCTCTTGGTGTACCGTCGTCTCTGCGCACATGAATAGCAACCTCACCGCGACGAGATTGAACGGTGATGACATCACCAGCAACAATACCCAGTTGCGTCATATCTTCACCATGCATAGAAACGGTGGCCATCGGCTCAATGGCATCCAATACTGTTGCACGGCGCGTCATACTGCCGGTATGCCAGTGTTCTAACTGACGACCTGTAATCAAGACAAATGGATAGTCCGCATCTGGACGCTCATTTGCAGGAATAATATCAGCGGGAACCAATTTCACTTTGCCATCAATGGTTGCGAAGTGATCATCAAATACGATTGGACGACCTGGGTCTTCTTCGGATAGGCATGGATAGGTAACACTGGATTCTCGCTCAAGACGCTCCCAAGTAATGCCTTTGATAGCAGCATGCATTGCTAAGCGCATTTCGTCATAAACCTCAGCAACACCGTCATCAGGACCTTGGTAGTTCCAATCCAAGCCCATACGCTTCGCTATCTGTTGAATGATCCAAAGATCAGGCTTGGCATCTCCCGGAGGATTAATTGCTTTTTTGCCCATCTGCACCATTCGGTCTGTATTGCTTGCAGTACCAACCTTTTCAGGCCAAGCGCTCGCAGGCAAAACCACATCTGCCAATAGCGCTGTTTCAGTCATGAAGATGTCTTGCACGACTAAGTGCTCCAAGGATGCGAGTGCGTGACGTGCATGATTTAAATCAGGATCACTCATCGCAGGGTTCTCACCCTCAATATACATACCGCGAATCTTATCGGGATCGCTATCAGGGGCGGTAATCTTGTGCATGATCTCTACAACGGTGTAACCAGGCTTTTTATCCAGCTTGGTATCCCAGAAATCTTCAAACCATGCATGGGCAGCATCATGATCTACGCGCTGATAATTTGGGAACATCATCGGAATCAATCCAGCATCACTAGCACCCTGAACATTATTCTGACCGCGCAATGGATGCAGACCAGATCCAGGTTTACCAATTTGACCGGTGATACTGACTAAGGCAATCAAGCATCGAGCATTATCCGTGCCATGCACGTGCTGGCTAACACCCATACCCCACAGAACCATTGCTGATTTAGTAGTAGCAAATTCACGCGCAACTTCACGCAAAGTCTCTGCAGGAATACCGCAAATAGGTGCCATGGCTTCAGGACTGTAACCCTTAATATTTTCTTTGAGGGCCTCAAAGTTGTTGGCACGCTCTTTTATAAAGCTCTCGTCAGCCAAACCTTCTTCAATGATCGTATAGATCATGGCATTGAGCATGGCGACATCGGTATCGGGCTTAAATTGCATCGTACGCCAGGCATGTTTACTGATATCTGTCATGCGTGGATCACAAAGCACGATCTTGGCGCCACGTTTAGCTGCATTCTTAAACCAAGTTGCAGCAACCGGATGATTGGAGGTTGGATTAGATCCAATCAACATAATCAAGCTTGAGTGCTCGACATCATTTACCTGATTACTTACCGCGCCAGAGCCCACACCCTCAAGCAAAGCTGCCACGGATGATGCATGGCAAAGACGCGTGCAATGATCAACGTTGTTATTGCCAAAACCAGTACGCACTAATTTCTGGAATAAATATGCCTCTTCGTTACTGCCCTTAGCAGAACCAAAACCTGCAAGTACTTTTAAACCATGTTTATCTTTAAGCTCTTTGAGTTTTCCACCGGCAAGTTCTAATGCCTCTTCCCATGTAGCTTCACGGAATATATGGGACCAATCTTGAGGGTTCTGTGTTGCCGTCTCATCCTTAGGAACGCCAGGCTTGCGAATGAGGGGCTTAGTAAGACGTTGGGGGCTATGGATGTAATCCATGCCAAAGCGACCTTTGACGCATAAACGATTGTGATTCGCTGGGCCATCACGTCCATCAACACTCACAATTTTTTCGTCTTTAACGTTGTAGGTAATTTGACAACCTACCCCGCAGAATGGACATACAGAATCGACTTTACGATCGACAATTTGCGATCCAATTAAACTTTTAGGCATTAAAGCGCCAGTTGGACAAGCTTGTACACATTCGCCACAAGCAACGCAAGTGCTATCGCCCATGGGATCATTGAGATCGAAAACGATTTCACTATGGCCGCCACGCATGGCGTAGCCAATCACATCATTGACCTGCTCTTCACGACAAGCTCTGACACAACGATTACATTGAATACAAGCATCTAGGTTCACAGCCATCGCTG
>CAILON010000247.1 GCA_903835865.1 uncultured beta proteobacterium | reverse complement strand
GCAGTTATTAAGTAATTGTTTTGGCGTGGATGACTACCCAGTCATCCAACCGTTCTCAACAATACTGAAAGGAATATCGTGAATCTGAACGCGACCCTATTCGCGCAAATGATCGTTTTCTTTGTCTTATGGTGGGTTGTTGCACGTTTTGTGTGGCCACCGCTTGTTAAGGCATTGGACGAACGCTCAACCAAAATTGCTGATGGTTTGGCTGCGGCCGAGCGCGGAAAAGAAGAATTAGTTCTCGCAAATAATGCTGCGGAACAAGAGCTGTCTAAAGCACGCCAAGAAGGCGCGCTTCGTGTTGCTGACGCTGAAAAGCGTGCGCAAATGTCTGCAGAAGAAATCCGAGCCAATGCGCAAGTTGAGGCTACCCGGATTATTTCGCAAGCCAAAGAAGATGCTGATCAACAAGTTACTCGTGCTCGCGAAGTCTTGCGTGCTGAGGTTGCTGTTTTGGCTGTTAAAGGTGCTGAGCAAATTTTGCGCCGCGAGGTTGATGCAAAAGCGCATGGTGCCTTGCTTGATCAATTAAAGGCAGAGCTTTGATATGGCTGAGTTAGCCACGATTGCCCGCCCTTACGCTGAAGCGCTTTTTCAAAGCACTAAGCCTGCAGAACTTGCTACTACTTTGGAGCAGTTAAGTGAGCTTGCTCAGCTTGCCGAGCAACCAGAGATTGCTGTTTTGTCAAACAATCCAAAAGTATCTCCGGATGATTTGACCAAGCTTCTTTCTGGCATGGTGAAAACAAAGCTGGATGGCAAGAGCTCTAGCTTTTTAAGCCTTGTGAATCAAAACCATCGTTTAGCTGCCGTTCCTGAAATTGCACGTCAATTTGAGGCAATGAAGAACAAAAGCGAAGGGGCAGCAGAAGTAATGATTACCAGTGCATTTCCTCTTGAGGGAAGTGCATTAAATGATTTGTTGTCAAGTTTGAAGAAGCGTTTTGGGGGTAAAGAATTGCGCCCAACTATTCAAGTTGATCCAGCATTGATTGGCGGTGTCCGCATTCAAGTTGGTGATGAGGTAATGGATAGTTCAGTGAAGGCACGGTTAGCTCAAATGCAAGCAAGTCTTGGCGCATAAGTTATCCCTATTAAGAACATACGAAATAAGACCCAGGAGTAAGTAATGCAACTCAACCCTTCCGAGATCAGCGAGCTGATCAAAAGCCGAATTAGCGAAATGGGTGTTGATACCCAGAGTCGCAATGAAGGCACTGTAATTTCAGTGACCGACGGTATTTGCCGCGTTCATGGCTTGTCTGGTGTGATGCAAGGGGAAATGTTGGAATTTCCAGGCAACACTATCGGCCTAGCATTGAACCTTGAGCGCGATTCAGTTGGCTCCGTGGTTTTGGGTGAATACACTCACATTAAAGAAGGCGACCCAGTGAAATGTACGGGTCGCATTTTGGAAGTTCCCGTTGGCCCAGAGTTGCTTGGCCGCGTAGTGAACGCATTAGGTCAGCCAATCGATGGCAAGGGCCCAGTAAATGCAAAATTAACTGACTTTATTGAAAAAGTTGCCCCAGGCGTTATTGCACGTCAATCAGTGAGTCAGCCCGTTCAAACTGGTTTGAAGGCGATTGATGCAATGGTTCCAATTGGCCGTGGTCAGCGCGAGTTGATCATTGGCGACCGTCAAACTGGTAAGACAGCTGTTGCGGTTGATGCGATCATTAACCAAAAAGGCAAAGGCGTTTACTGCGTCT
>CAILON010000246.1 GCA_903835865.1 uncultured beta proteobacterium | reverse complement strand
TGATCGTCGAATTGTATTCACGCTAATTAGGCACTCTCAAGGAAAAAATATGCAAACAAATTTGCTCAAGCCAAAAATTATTTCTGTTGAAGCGCTTACCGCCAACCAAGCTAAGGTTGTTATGGAGCCGTTCGAGCGTGGCTATGGCCACACACTCGGAAACGCATTACGTCGTGTACTTTTGTCCTCGATGGTTGGTTATGCGCCAACTGAAGTAGCTATTGCAGGTGTAGTTCATGAGTACTCCACATTGGATGGAGTTCAAGAGGACGTAGTTAACCTCTTGCTCAACCTCAAAGGTATCGTATTTAAGTTGCAGTCACGTGACGAAGTTACTATCAATTTGCGTAAAGAAGGCCCAGGCGTTGTTACTGCAAAAGATATCGATTTGCCACATGATGTAGAAATCATTAACCCTGATCACGTTATTGCTCACTTATCCGCTGGTGGTAAGTTAGACATGCAGATCAAGGTTGAAAAAGGTCGTGGCTATGTTCCAGGTAACGTTCGTCAATACAACGACGAAACTACTAAGATCATTGGTCGTATCGTATTGGATGCATCATTCAGTCCAGTAAGCCGCGTTAGCTATGCTGTTGAGTCTGCTCGTGTTGAGCAACGTACCGACCTCGACCGTCTAGTAATGACTATTGAAACTAATGGTGTTTTGTCTCCTGAAGAAGCAATTCGTCAAGCAGCTAGCATCTTGGTTGATCAATTGGTTGTATTCGCAGCCCTTGAAAGCAGCGAAATTTCTGGTGATCTCGCTCCAAGCCGCTCTTCAATGGTTGATCCAATGTTGATGCGTCCGGTTGATGATCTCGAGCTTACAGTTCGCTCTGCAAACTGCTTAAAGGCTGAGAACATTTACTACATCGGTGACTTGATTCAACGTACAGAGAATGAATTGTTGAAGACGCCTAATTTGGGTCGTAAATCTTTGAATGAAATCAAGGATGTATTGGCTGCTCGTGGCTTAAGTCTTGGCATGAAACTCGAAAGCTGGCCTCCAGCTAACCTCGAGAAATAATTAGAAAGGAAGCATCATGCGTCACGGAAACGGCTTACGCAAACTAAATAGAACATCTTCACATCGCTTGGCGATGCTGCGCAATATGTCCAATTCTCTTTTGGAGCACGAGGTCATTAAAACGACTTTGCCAAAAGCAAAAGAATTGCGCATGGTTGTTGAGCCTTTGATTACCTTGGGTAAAAAAGACAACTTAGCAAACCGTCGCTTGGCATTTAATCGCACACGTGATCGCGATATCGTAGCCAAACTCTTTACAGAGCTCGGCCCACGTTACGCAACACGTCCAGGTGGCTACCTTCGTATTTTGAAGTTTGGCTTCCGTCATGGCGATAACGCGCCTATGGCTTTGGTTGAGTTGGTTGATCGTCCAGATGTTGAAGAAACAGCAGTTGTAGCTGAAGAGGCTTAAGTCTCACAGCTATTTAAAAGCCAGGCTTCGGTCTGGCTTTTTTCATTTATAGGTTTATAAATACGGTATGCCTCAAAACCCTTCAGCCAATCACGATAAGCTTCTAGTGGTCGCCACAAGCCTTCCCAATATGGAGGTCGCCAAAGACTTAGCTCGTGCCCTGGTTGAGAAAAACATGGCTGCCTGCGTGCAATTGATGGAGGGCGTGCAATCGATTTACCGTTGGGAGGGTAAGGTTTGCGAGGAGCC
Organism: uncultured beta proteobacterium; assembly: GCA_903835865.1. GTDB lineage: Bacteria > Pseudomonadota > Gammaproteobacteria > Burkholderiales > Burkholderiaceae > Polynucleobacter. The sequence continues at coordinate 8,277 of CAILON010000246.1, read as the reverse complement.
TGAGGTGCTCTTATCGGCAAAAACTACCGCAAGTAAGTGGCCAGAAATCTCTCAATTTATCCAAGATCACCATCCTCATGATCTACCAGAGATCCTTGCTTTTTCACCAGAGCAATATGCTCAGCAATATGGTGAGTGGGTGCAAGCTGAGGTAAATTCGAATACATGAGAATGCAATCCTTTTTAAGAACAGTTATTGCTTTACTTGCACTGCTATCAGTTCAAGTATTTGCTGCACAAGACTTTCTGCCGCCTGAAAAAGCATTTCGAGTAGAAGCAAGTTGGCTTGAGAATTCCAATCAGATTGAAGTTGAATTTATCCCTGCCAAGGGTTACTACATCTATCAGGAGTCCTTAAAGTTTCAGGCCGGTTCACAGAGCAATAAGCTAGCCAATATCAAGCCTGCATTGCCAATGGGAATTGAAAAGTTTGATGAAACTTTTCAGAAAAAGTTACAGGTTTATAAACAGCCCTTCATGGTCTTATTGGAAGTGAAGTCTTTGCCCGGCAAGCCTGTGCATATTGATGTCTCCCTTCAGGGCTGTGCTGAAGCGGGCATTTGTTATCCACCCATGACCCTGAAGTTTCTGCTGGCTGGACCTGGAGTAAAAGCCGCCCCCATACCTGAGGTACTAGAGGCTGCCGTTATGGATAGCACTCAAGGCAATTTTGGGCTGGCAGATTTATGGCGTGAGCGGGATGACGTGAATGCCATTGGTCGATTTTTAGAGTACACCTCTACAGCCTATCTATTTTTAGCCTTTTTTGTTTTGGGTCTGGCCTTAGCGTTCACTCCATGCGTATTACCCATGTTGCCGATTTTGTCGAGCGTGATCTTCGGATCTCAAGGTGGCAAAACTGTTTCTAAATCTCGCGCTAGTGCTTTGGCACTATCTTATGTTTTGGGAATGGCTTTGGTCTACGCTTTGGCTGGTGTCTTAATGGCAGCACTTGGCGCTAGCGTCCAGAGAGCCTTGCAGAGCCCGATTGCTTTGGCGGCCTTCGCAACCCTGCTCTTAGCCCTTTCAGGCAGTTTATTTGGCCTTTATGAACTCAGGTTGCCCCATTCTTGGCATCAGCGTGTACATAGGCTGGCGGGGCGCCATGAAGGCGGTAATGTATTGGGGGCCTTTGCCTTGGGCGGCATTTCTACTCTAGTAGCAAGCCCTTGTATTACAGCGCCTTTGGCGGGTGTTTTAGGCTTTATTGCCCAAACTGGCTCTATGAGTTTGGGAGCAGGCCTATTGTTTGTGATGGCTTTAGGGATGGGCTTGCCTTTGCTTTTTATTGCCATCGAGGCACGTATTTTGATCCCCTCAACAGGGATTTGGATGATCTGGTTGCAACGTACCCTAGGTGTTTTGCTGGTGGCTACTGCCGCTTGGATTGCATCACCTTTGCTACAAAAAAATGATGTTGCAGGCTCTGTAAAAACAGTGAATGGTCAGAAAGTGCATCAGGTCGGTGACCTGTCTTTTGTAGTGATTCAGTCTTCAGCACAACTTGAAGCGCAACTGAGCAAGGCAAAAGAAGAAAAAAAATTCGTGCTCTTAGATTTTTATGCGGATTGGTGTATTAGTTGCAAAGAAATGGAAGTGAATACTTTTGCAAATCCACAAGTGAGTAAAGTTTTGCAACAGTTTGTATTGCTGCAAGCCGATGTCACTAAAAACAGCCCTGAAAATCAAGCTTTATTAAAACGTTTTGGATTATTTGGCCCACCTGGAATTCTGATATTTAATCTAGATTCGCAAGAGCTACAAGACCAGCGAGTGATTGGTTACATGCCGCCGCAACGTTTTAATGAGCGACTCAAAAAAATTACTGAGTCGCAATAAAAAGTACGCTGAATTTACTTTGCTGCTTTGATTAAGCGCGCCGCTTCTAGTGCAAAATAAGTCAGAACACCATCTGCACCAGCACGCTTAAATGCCATGAGAGACTCCATCATGACTGCATCATGATCTAACCAACCGTTTTGTGCAGCAGCTTTCAGCATGGCATATTCACCACTCACTTGATAGGCAAAAGTAGGGTAATTAAATTCTTCTTTAACGCGGCGAACGATGTCTAAATAGGGCATGCCGGGCTTGACCATGACCATATCTGCACCTTCGCTAATATCCATGGCAACCTCCCGCAAAGCCTCGTCGGTATTGGCGAAGTCCATTTGATAGGTTTTTTTATCAGCCTTACCAAGATTCTTCGCAGAGCCTACGGCATCACGAAAAGGACCATAAAAAGCAGAGGCATATTTAGCTGAATAAGCCATGATGCGAGTGTGAATTAATTTCTTTTGCTCAAGTGCTTCACGAATCTTTCCAATGCGACCATCCATCATGTCTGAGGGCGCAACAATATCGACACCAGCTTCTGCCTGAGTAATGGCTTGTTGGACCAAGATGGCCGTGGTCTCATCATTGAGAATGCGCCCATGATCATCAAGCACGCCATCCTGACCGTGACTCGTATAAGGATCAAGGGCAACATCGGTCATGATGCCCAAATTGGGGAACTGTTTTTTGAGTTCTCGAACCGCCGTAGGTATTAATCCATTTGGGTTGCTTGCTTCTTTTCCGTCAGGAGTTTTGAGAGACGAATCGATCACTGGAAAAAGCGCTAGTACCGGAATACCCAAATCAACACATTCTTGTGCGACTGGCATTAGTAGATCTAGTGATAAGCGACTTACGCCTGGCATTGAAGCCACCGCTTGAGATTGGCCTTTGCCTTCAATCAAGAACACGGGATAAATTAAATCATCTACCAAAAGATGATTTTCTTGCATCAAGCGTCTAGACCAATCATCTCGACGCATACGACGTGGGCGATGGGCTGGAAAATGCAATACAGAATTAGCTGGGGATTTCATCTTCATGAGTTTCTGCTTCAAATAACCATTTAATAATTAAATTATCGGCTTCTTCAAGACCAATGCGTTTGGTGCTCGAGAACAATTGTGCCGTAAGTCGCTTGGAGTCTCCTGTACCGTCTGGCAAGGCTGGGTCATATTGCTGAAGTTGCTTCTGAACTGCCTCAAGAGCATGCTTGCACTCACTTTTATTCAGTTTGTCGCATTTACTTAGCAATATATGGATGGGCTTGCCGGTAGGGACAAACCACTCAATCATTTGTTCATCTAGTTCCGTGATGCCACGTCTAGCATCCACAATCAGAATCATGCCGACCAACTGCTCACGCACTTGTAAATAATCGCTTAGGAGGGCATTCCAGTGGTATTTGGTCTCACGATTGACAGCGGCATAGCCGTAGCCTGGTAAGTCCACCAAATAGGCCAGAAGGTCATCTTTGGCAAAGATACCAAAATAATTGATATGTTGGGTGCGCCCTGGGGTTTTACTGGCAAAAGCGAGCCTTTTTTGATTACAAAGGACATTAAGGGCACTGGATTTACCGGCATTAGATCGACCAGCAAAAGCCACCTCACGCAGTGGAGTGGCAGGCAGACAATGGGTGTCATTGACTGTGGTCGCAAAACGGGCTTGAAAGAGTTTAGACATGTCCAGAAGCTATTGTAAAATCACGCAAAATCATGAAATATCTCATGGTGTTGGGTAAAAGGTTGTAAATGCAGGGCCCAAACACTTTTAGGAATTTTTGCCAAGGTAAACATAATGCGTCAAACCTCCCAAATCTCCAAATTAACTAGCTTTCGCGCTGGATTTGTAGCCCTCTCATTCTTTGCTTTGACCGGTGTTGCTGGTCTAGCTATCGCCGCTGATGCTGCTCCTGCAGCCCCTATGGCTCAAGCCAAAGCTGCCGTTCCCGGTAAGCCAAAGGTCGATCCTGCCGCTGGCGAGACTTTGTATTCGGCTGGTGATGCAAGTCGTGGCGTAACTGCTTGTATTACTTGTCATGGCCCTAAGGGCCAGAGCGCAACGGGTACATGGCCTAAGTTATCTGCCCAGCATGCTGCCTACACCTCAAAGCAACTCAGAAATTTTAAAGATGGCACTCGCGCTAATCCGGTCATGATGGGTATGGTTGCTACCTTGACCGATCAAGATATGAACAACATTGCTGCTTTCTTGGTCAAACAAGAGCCTTCATTAGGCGTTGCTCAAAATAAAGACACCATCGAATTAGGTCAAAGTATCTATCGTGGCGGCATCGCTGCTAAAGGTGTTCCTGCATGTGCAGCCTGCCATAGCCCGACTGGCGCTGGTATTCCAAATCAATACCCGCGTATGGGCGGTCAATGGGCTGAATATTCTGCTGCGCAGCTGTTAGCTTTCCGTGAAGGTACTCGTAAAAATAGCACCCAAATGACTACGATTGCTACCAAGCTTTCTGATCAAGAAATGAAAGCAGTTTCTGATTACATGGCTGGTTTGCGTTAATCAACTAAGCAATAAAAAACCCCGCTATATCAGCGGGGTTTTTTATTGCCAAAAATTTCTTGAGCGATACCTTCAGAATTATTTTGGCAATACCGTTTCACTTGCAAATAATTCTTTAATATTTTCACGTTTGCGAATGACATAAACATTTTTTCCGTCCACCATAATTTCAGCTGGCTTAGGACGCGTATTGTAATTAGAGGCCATCACAAAACCATAGGCGCCTGCTGATAGGATTGCTAGCAGATCACCTTCTTCTAAGGCAAGATGGCGATCTCTTCCAAGCCAGTCCCCAGATTCGCAAACAGGGCCAACGACATCGTAAGTTGAAGCCTTTGCCAGCTTAGTTTGAACCGGAACAATGCCATGATGTGCTTCATAAAGAGCGGGGCGCATGAGCTCAGTCATGGCGGCATCCACAATACAAAAATTCTTTTCAACACCAGGCTTAAGATATTCCACCTTGGTTAGAAGCACACCAGCATTACCTACAAGAGATCTACCTGGCTCCAATACGACATCTAGGAGTCCAAAGCCACGCTCGGCCACGCGGTTGAGCAGGGTATTGGTGAACTCAGTGATATCAGGCGGTGTTTCATCGCTATAAGAAATGCCCAGTCCACCACCAAGATCCAGATGGTGTATGACAATGCCCTCTCTCTTCAAATGCTCTACCAAGTCCAAGACTTTATCTAGGGCATCTAAGTAGGGCGCGGTATTAGTAATTTGAGAGCCGATATGGCAGTCAATTCCAACCACGTCAATTTGAGAAAGCTGTGCTGCCTCACGATAGGTTTTTAAAACTTCGTGATAAGCAATACCAAATTTATTTCCTTTTAATCCAGTGGAAATATACGGATGTGTTTGTGCGTCCACATCGGGATTTACTCGTAAAGAAATCGGTGCGCGACAATTTAATTTAGTAGCAACGCGATTGATCTGATGAAGCTCGGCAATAGATTCCACGTTAATGCATTTCACACCAGCCTCAAGGGCTTGTGCAATTTCTGCGGCTGATTTACCAACACCTGCAAAGACAAGGCTTTGAGGATCTGCGCCAACTGCTAAAGCGCGAGCCAGTTCTCCACCACTTACTAAGTCAAAGCCAGCACCTAATTGTTTAAAGCAATCGATCACTGCTAAATTGCTGTTTGCTTTCATGGCGTAATGAACGCGTGCGCGTCGCTTACCATTTGCATCCACGCATGCGCGGTCATATGCTTGATAGGCTTCTGTTAGCGCTTTCCTGCTGTAAACATAAAGCGGAGTACCAAACTCATTTGCTAAATCTGCTAATGGAACTTCTTCGGCATACCAAGCGCCGTTACGCTCTGCAAATCCAGCTAAGAGAGGAAGTGGAATGGCTTTACTTGTCATTGCTTGTTGGTGTTTGTGCGGCTTCGGGAGCCTGGGGTGGGTAGAGTATCCCTTTGGGTTCAGGCGCTGTAGGCGCTGGAGGAACTGGCGGAATAATGGGCAAAATTAGTGGACCCCTAACCCCACATCCAACAAGGGATATTAGGAGGCTAATACCAAGGGCTCTGTTAATAATCGCTATCATGAATGTCTCTAAAACGAATGATTGAATATAGCATGCAGGGCTCCGGGATGAATCCAAATAATTTGAGTGTTGAAAGCATTGATGACAGGCAATTCCATCAGTTGGGGGCTCATTTATTGCACTCTATTGAAATGGCGCTTGAGGCTGCCGATGATGTGCATGACCTAGATTTGGATGTAGAGCGCCAGGGTGGAAATGTCATCAACATTCGCTTTAGAGACAAAAGCGTGATCGTTGTTAATACACAGCCACCTTTGCATGAAATTTGGGTTGCAGCCAAATCGGGTGGTTATCACTATCGCTGGGCTGGGTCGTTGTCTCAACCCTTATGGCTGGATACTAAAACGGGGCACGAGTTATTAAGCGACCTATCTCAGTTTTCTAGCGCTCAAGCGGGTCAGACCATCACCATTGAATTAAAAAAAGATTAGCACCGTCTTTTAGGCGGCACCTGTGGCTGCTAAAGTTTCAATAACCTGTGCATCTGGCACGCTCTTGATTTGCGCTTTACCAATCTTCTCTAGAATTACGTAGCGAATTTGCCCGCCTTCAGTTTTTTTATCTACCTGCATGAGTTCCATGTAGCGGGCTGCGCCAAATTTTGGCGGTTCAATTGGCAAGTTCATGGACTGAATAATCTTGGTTAAGCGCTCCAAATCTGCTTTGCTGATGTGATTCAGGCGGCAAGATAAGTTGGCACCCATTACCATGCCACAGCCTACTGCTTCGCCATGTAACCATGCGCCATATCCCATACCTGCTTCGATGGCGTGTCCAAAGGTGTGGCCAAAGTTTAAGGTGGCACGAATACCGCCCTCTCGTTCATCTGCTGAAACCACGGCAGATTTAATTTCACAGGAGCGTAGAACGGCGTGAGCCATGGCATTGGTATCGCATGCCAATAGAGCTGAGGCATTCGCTTCAATCCAATCTAAAAATACCGCATCGGCAATAGCGCCATGCTTAACTACTTCAGCCAGGCCAGCCGAGAGTTCACGCGGAGGCAATGTCTTTAAGGTATTTAAATCAGCAACCACTGCAACTGGCTGATGAAAGGCCCCAATCATATTTTTGCCAAGCGGATGATTAATGCCAGTTTTTCCACCTACTGAGGAATCTACCTGCGCTAGCAAGGTCGTTGGAACTTGAATAAAGCGCACGCCCCGCATAAAGCTTGCCGCAGCAAAGCCAGTCATGTCACCAATCACTCCGCCACCCAATGCCACCAACATGGTTTGGCGATCAGCCCCAAACTTCAATAGATCATCAAAAATCAATTGAAGGTTTTTCCAATCCTTATAAGACTCTCCATCTGGCAAGACAATCGTTCTTACAGCCTTGCCATAGCTTGCTAAGGTTTTGCTGAGGCGTTCCGCGTAAAGTGGGGCAACAGTTGTATTAGTAACAATGTAAATAGATGTCGCTTTTTCACAGGCGCTAAATAAAGCGGGTTGATCAATTAAGTCAGGCCCAATGTAAATGGGATAACTGCGGCTACCAAGATCAACTTCAAGTGTTTTCATCATAGTGTTTAGTTGGAAAGTTCAAGCTGCATGATTAAGGTATTGACTAATTGATTTACGCTGGGTTTGCCAGTTTCAATGACATGGTCAGCGATTTCGCGATAGAGGGGATCACGAATTGCATATAAATTTTCGAGTATTTTTTTTGGATCACCACTTCTCAGTAGGGGGCGTCCTTCGCCGCCCTTAGTGCGGTGCCATAGTTCCATGGGGTTGGCATGCAGGTAAATAACGGTGCCACGTTCACTCAATGCTTGGCGATTTTCTGGTAGCAAAACGGCTCCCCCACCAGTTGCCAAAATAAGGTCATGTTCGGCAGTGATTTCGCGAATGGTTTGCGCTTCACGTTTGCGAAATCCTTCTTCACCTTCCATTTCAAAGATGACAGGAATCTTGACGCCACAACGTTCTTCGATGACGTGATCTGCATCGAGAAATCGGCGCCCTAATTTTTTTGCCAAAACTTTTCCAACAGTCGACTTTCCGGCGCCCATAAGGCCAATAAGGAAGATATTGTTGGTTGAAGAGTTCACCCTTCGATTTTATTAGGGTTTGTCGAGAACGGTGGGCGTTAAGAAGACCAGTAGCTCAGTTTTATCTTGTAATTTGGATTTATGGCGAAATAAATGACCAATAATGGGAATATCTCCCAGGAGGGGTACTTTCACCTCATCCTCACGTTCTGTGGTTTGAAAAATTCCCCCAATGATGGCAGTGCCCCCATTTTCAACGGTTACTTCTGAGCTAAGGCTTTTGGTGTCAATGGCATATCCCTGTTCGGTTTTCATGCCAATGGTGTCTTTATTGATGCCCACCAGCATTGAAATTTTT
>CAILON010000245.1 GCA_903835865.1 uncultured beta proteobacterium | reverse complement strand
CTAACTGAAGATGGACTTTCTTCAATTAACCTCAATGTTTCTGGGCAACTTGCTAATGCCAACCTTAACTCCGCCGAGCAGTTCTATTTAGGCGGACCCTATGGGGTGAGAGCCTATCCGGTTGCCCAAAGTCCAGGTACACAAGGAGGTATGGCAAGTCTTGAACTTGCTCGTCGATTTCCCTCCTTTTACAACATCGCTGTCTCAGCCTTCTTTGACTATGGCATCGTGCAGCAATATAAAAATACCTATGCAGGCTGGCAAGGGCAAACCAATGCTGGTAACACTTATTCTTTAATGGGGTCTGGAATTGGGTTCCGCTGGAGCGATGGCGGTTGGAGCGTCAATGCGAGCATTGCTTGGATGGTGGGCAAGAATCCACTCTATAACCAAAGTGGCCAAGCAGTTAACGTTGATGGCACAACCACCCAACCTCGTGGATGGATCAGCGCTAGCTATATGTTTTAAGTTAGATTGCTGGGTTAGCTAGTTTTCAAGAAGGCGAAATTCCAAAGCTAGCTTGACTAGTTCTGCATCAGCCTCAATCTGAAACTTACGGAAGATATTGGCCTTAAAAATCTTCACCGTAGCCGGGGTAATGCCCATGGCCACTGCCACATCTTTACTCATCTGTCCCTGTGCCAGCAAATGGAAAACTTCTTTTTCTCGCTCGGTTAAAGAGGCGTATTGTTTGACCGCCTCCTTGCGTTGAGTCAAATATTCCCTATCTTTGGCAATCGATTGGAAGGCTGTTTCTACAGCCTTGAGCATATCGGCCAAGGGAAATGGCTTAAGCAAAAAGTCATGGGCACCATTCTTTAAGCCCTGGATGATTTCTTTTCTTTCGGTATCGCCACTAATAAAGATGATAGGGATATCCCACTTGTTATTCATGAGCGCCGCTTGCAAATCAATCCCTTTAAGGCCGGGCATGTTCATATCTAGGAGCATGACTGCTGGGAAATGCTCGACCTTGGCCATCAGAAATTGCTGGGCATTTTCAAAGGTATGGATTTCATAATCACTAGTCTCAAAGGCTCGCAAAAGCGTTGCGCGCATGGAATCATCATCGTCCACGATATAAATATGTTTAATTTCACTCATCGGAATATCTCATTGGGTTCAACTTCAAAAAGCCTTCATCTCTCATCTTGTGGCTTATTTTGCATGACTTTGGCATGAGGCAGACGAATCAATAACAATGCCCCGCCGCTCTCCTGATTTTGGATCTCTAGAGTTCCGTGGTGGTTCTCAACAATGGTTTTGCTAAGCCACAAACCCACCCCCATACCCTCCTTCTTGCTGGTCTGGAAAATCCCAGGACCCTTCTTAATAAAGTCTGCTGGAAAGCCAGGACCATTATCTTGGCACTCAATGCAAATCTGCGTATCCGTCTGACTTAAGCGTAAGCCAATAGTTTTAGGTGCTGCCTGCTCTTTGATGGCATAAATCGCATTGTTCAGCGCATTTAAGACCACCATCTGAATCTGGCCATTGTCTCCATACATTTCGCAATGGGGAATAATTTGGGCATTCAGAGTAATGCCATGCTCCATGAGCTCGTTCTGAAGAATGTGGGTCATGTCCCCCACCAGATCGGACAGATTAAACACGGCGTAATTATCTTCACCATAGACAAAGAGCTTTCGCAGACGGGCGACTACACCGCCCGCACGCTTTCCATCACTCAGAATTGCCTTCACCAAGTCATCCATTTTTTGATGGGCATGTTCTGGCAGACGATCTTTTAGGGCTTTTATCTCCAGCTCCAATAATTCCGTATTAAGACTGATGGCCCCTAGGGGATTATTAATCTCATGGGCTACAGAACGCATCATATTGCCCATGCTGTTGGCCTTAAATACAGTCGTACTGGATTTCAAGAGCAGATTCTTTTCTTCAATCGTCTTCTTGAGCGAGGCATTGAGTTCCTCAACCTGCTTTAAGCGCAACAACTCTTGCTGGGTAGCATAAATATCAATGGCCTGTTGGGTCGAGAGTCTTTCGGCCTCCTTGCGATCTGTAATGTCCGCGGTTACCCCTTCCCAAATCATCAGATCATCTAGAGCATTCCTAGGCACCGCCTCAAAGGAGAACCAATGCACTCTATTGCGAATCAGCACCCTAACTTCTTGATAGAAGCGCTTTTTTTCCTGCAAGGCCTTCGCATGAAGTGCCATAAATTCTTCATAATCTTCCAGATGGATCTTCTCAAAAACTAGGTTTGGATTGGCTTTGGCTGCTGAAGCCTGAATCCCAAACTGTTGAATAAAGCGCTTGCTGACAAAATTTAATCTTGAGCTTCCATCGGTCTTAACTTCCATCACGTAGGTTCCCACCGGAATGTTCTCAGTGAGCGTTAAGGCAAGGCCTTCAGCCATTTTGCGATCAGTGATATCCAGAAAGGATACCGAGAGTAGCCCCTGCACAATCGTGGCACGCATTAATACGTCAAGCATCTTTCCTTCTTTAGTAAGCATCTTGAGCTCACGACTAGGAATAGAGCTTTTGTCTTTAATCGCTTGAGCTACTTTTGTGCGCCACCAGGCTAAAACTACTGAGCGGTAAGAGCGATCTGGGTAGGCGCGAATCATCCAATCCTCAGTCTTAGGGATATCAGCCAAGGTATAGCCAAACACCTCAGTAAATCGGGTATTTACAAACAGCGTGATGCCGTCCTCTTTCAGGCTAGACCAAATCAAAGGGATGGGAAGTTCTTTTAATATCTGCTGAGTTTCTTGTTGCAGGGCCTGCAACTCAATTTCAGACATTTTTTGAGCGG
>CAILON010000244.1 GCA_903835865.1 uncultured beta proteobacterium | reverse complement strand
CAATATGTATGGCAATACGCCAAACAAATGGAGCTCTTCACTGAAGGGATACGAGCGACTACGAGTGATCACCAATACGCTCACTCGCATGCGGTTTTGCACTCCTGGTGGACAAATGGAATTTGAGAGCAAAGAGGGATTAGAGCAAGGACCGGCGGGCTATATCCCTTGGTTTAGCGTGTCCAAACGCAAAACTCAAGATACCCTCATTTATTTTGGTCATTGGTCTACTTTAGGCCTCATGCGCCAACACAATGTCATTGGCTTAGACACTGGCTGCGTCTGGGGCGGAAAACTAAGCGCTATCGAAATCGCAGAATCAGGAAAAGATTCTAAAAAATCAGAGCTTATTCAAGTGGCTGGCTATGACCATCCACTCAGAATGTAACTCGCCTTTAGTTCAGAGCTTTGGAAACGATTTCTCAGCGGCAGCAATAATTGCAGCCAGGACCTCATCGTCATGTGCGATAGAGGTAAAACCTGCTTCGTATGCTGATGGGGCTAAATACACACCCTCATCTAACATGAGATGGAAGAATTTCTTAAATGATTCAATATTGGTTTTCGTAACCGCTTCGTATGAACTGGGAATAGCATCGGCAAAATAAAACCCAAACATGCCGCCAACACTATCGACTGCAAAGGGAATCTTTGCCTTATCGGCAGCCTGCTTCAGACCGGCCATCAGTTTTTGAGTCTGCCCAGTTAAGCACTCATAAAAGCCTTCTCTAGAAATAATCTCCAAAGTTTTAAGGCCTGCCGCAACCGCTACAGGATTGCCGGAGAGTGTTCCTGCCTGATAAACATTACCCAAAGGGGCGAGCTTAGACATGATTTCTTTTTTACCGCCAAAGGCAGCCATTGGCATACCGCCACCCATCACTTTGCCTAAGCAAGTTAAGTCGGGCACGATGCCTTGAAGAGACTGTGCCCCACCTAAAGCAACCCTAAAGCCCGTCATCACTTCATCGTAGATGAGTACACTGCCATGCTTTGCAGTGAGACTGCGAATCGCTGATAAAAATTCTTTTGAGGGTTGAATCAAATTCATATTGCCGGCAATTGGCTCAATAATGACTGCCGCAACTTGATCGCCCTGATTCTTAAATACTTCCTCAATGGCAGCTACATCGTTGTAGGGCAATACGAGGGTATGCTTCACCAAGTCTTGAGGAACGCCACCCGAAGAAGGGGCGTTTTTCGTAGAATCAGCAAAAGTTAGAAGTCCTGAACCCGCCTTCACCAACAGACTATCAGCGTGACCGTGATAGCAACCTTCAAATTTAATAATCAAATCTCGATTGGTGTAGCCACGCGCTAAGCGCAAAGCACTCATGGTTGCCTCAGTGCCACTAGAAACCATGCGCACCTGTTCAACACTGGGCATCAAAGCGCAAATGCGTTCCGCTAACTCAATCTCACCCTCAGTAGGCGCGCCATAACTGAAACTCGTTTCAGCTGCATGCTTCACCGCCTCAACGACCTCAGGATGGGCATGGCCCACAATCATGGGGCCCCAAGACATAATTAAATCGATGTAACGCTTATTTTCTGCATCCCAAAAATAAGGGCCTTTGGCTTTGGTAACAAAACGCGGCGTACCGCCTACCTGACGAAATGCCCGCACAGGAGAATTCACCCCTCCCGGAATCGTCTTTTGTGCACGCTCAAATAAAACCTCGTTTTGATCTACTTTTGCCACAGTTATTTCCTAATTAAATCGCCATCATTTCAAAATCTTCTTTGCGTGCACCGCACTCTGGACAGGTCCAATTCATGGGTACATCTGCCCACAGTGTTCCAGGCGCAATACCTTCATCAGGTAATCCTGCAGCTTCGTCATAAACCCAGCCGCAGATAAGGCACATATAGGTCTTAAATTCCATGAATCTCTTCTCCGCTTAATTTTGTCTTAATGTAATTTTAAAACGCTTATTCCATATCAGCATTATTGGCTGCAGGGCGCTTAGCATGCATTTCAAACTTAAAGAGGCGACACTCTAGAGGCCCATTAAACAAAGGGGTACGCTTAGATTCCTTAATGCGTAATTGCCCTGGTAAGGCCATATCTGCCGTTAAGACAAAAACATTCCATCCACCAAAGGCATCTTTCAGATGCTGACCGAATTGTCTTAAGAATTCCACAAACTTAGGATCTTGCTCTTCTTGGGATTGCAAACGCTTTAATGAGTCACGACTAGAACGCTTGGCACTTTGTCGGCCTGTTTCTAGATTCATTTCAAAGCGATTTTCTGGTTCTTCATCGTAGCTAGGCTCAGCCTGATTGCGATCTTGGCCACGACCACCTTTAATCACTAAGCGCTCACCGTAAGGTGGGTTTAGCAACATCACGCCATCGGTAGGATTTGAAGGTGGCTTAGCTGCTAAGGCATCTACTTGTCTTACCATGGGTTGATCTGGTAATTGCGCTCTCTGCCAATTACCCCGAAACATTGATACCAACTTCTCATTAATATCACTACCACTAATTCCCAAGGAATCTACCGTAGGATATTGCTTACGTTTGGCTAACATCTGGGCCAATGCCGCTTCTTTCAGATCCACCCAACGCTTTTGTTCGGCAGACTCAATAAAAGGTTTAAGCCTCTGAAAGCCAAAGCCATGGGCTGAAGTAACCAATGGGCGATAAGCTAATCGACTCGGTTTCGCATCATCGCCATACATTCCCGCCCGAATTGCACCCGGCGGAATAGACAATGCCATTTGCGCCGCTTCAATTAAAAAAGTACCGCTACCGCACATTGGATCAAACAAGGTTTGCCCTGGCTTCCAACCCGTAATAGACAGAATGCCAGCGGCTAAATTTTCTTTTAAAGGTGCATCGCCCTTCTCATCACGCCATCCGCGCTTGAATAAGGCCTCACCAGAAGTATCCAAATAAATAGTGACTTGAGTAGCCGTTAAATGGGCCTGAACACGCACATCCGGAAACGCAGTATCAATACTAGGACGATCGCCAGTGACATCACGCAAACGATCCACAATAGCGTCTTTAATTTTGAGAGTCGCAAAATTCAAGCTCTTCAATGGTGAACGATGCGCAGTGACGTCAACGCGCAAAGTTTGTTTTGAGGTAAACCAATCTTCCCAAGCCAATCCACTGGCTAACTTGTAAAGATCTTCCTCTTGTCTATAAGGTGCTTGCGCCATTTGCAATAAAACACGGCTGGCGATTCTGGAGTGCAGGTTTAATGCCATCGCCGCTGAAATAGGAGCAGCCAAACCAATGCCGCCTGTAGGGCTTGTTGGGGTTGGGTCAATCACCCAAGCGCCTAACGCTTTGGAATCAGGGCGGCTCGCAATCTCTTTGAGCTCTTGTGCGAGCGGCACTTCTAGACCACCAGGGCAAACAACAAAAAATCTCATAGGTCTAGCAATCTTCGAAAGGAGGGGATTTAAAAATACAGTATTAAGGCTTGAAAATGACCAAGGCCACGATGACTACTAACAACAGCACGGGGACTTCATTAAACCAGCGGTACCAAACACCAGATTTGGTATTAACGCCCGCACGGAATTT
>CAILON010000243.1 GCA_903835865.1 uncultured beta proteobacterium | reverse complement strand
CAAACCTCATTCAGACAACGGATGTAGCTGGCGGCACCACAACCCAACTGGACGTTGATAAAAAAGCGCAAGTGAATGTGTATTACCAAAACACCAATTTTTATAAGCAGACGGCAAATAATTTAACCACTGCACCTAATAAGGCATACATCAATGCCAACTACACCGACCCTTATTCAACACTAGGCGCATCTGCACAGTACACCCATGATCTTAAAGTCGCTGGGATTGATCAATATATTTTGGGAATCGATGCTCGTAATATTTCCGCGTCAAATCAAACTAATAATTTAGCGCCTAGTAGCGCAGTAACTTCAGTTAATTACGCTCAAGGCCAGCAAAACTTTTATGGTTTGTTAGGGCAACTGAAGTCCAAGGCGAACGCTATTCCTCTTGAGGCAACTCTCGGTGCGCGGGTAGATGCTTGGAATAGTCAAACACCTTCTTACTACAACATGAATACTGGTAGTGCCCCAACATATCAGGCCATTTCGAATAAGAGCAAAACGCAATTTAGCCCATCGCTAGGACTTTTGTATAAAGCAAATACCGATTGGGATTTGCGTGGTGCGGCATATCAAGCGTTTCATGCGCCCAGCATGAATAACACTTTGCGTAGCTATGGCTCATCTGTGGGAGGTTGGTATTTGGCTAACCCCAACCTAACCCCAGAGACAATGACGGGTTATGAGCTGGGTACAGACTACCGATGGAAGGGTGGCTTTGCACAGTTCACCGCATTTAATAATTACATCACTAACGCCATCACCAGTTACAAGATCACAAGCGCCAATGCGGCATTTGCCAATAGCTTGTGCAGCGCTTCTGGAATAACAGGCTGCGTATCCAATGTAGGGGGTAGTGGCTATACCAATGTGAGTTATTACACCAACCAACAAAATCTATTAAGTCGTGGTATTGAGGTGCAATACCATCATGATGTGAATCCAAATTGGGCGCTCGATGGTGGCTATAGCTACACCCGTACCGTTTTAACTTGGAGTGCCACAAGTGACCCCATCAATACGCAAGTGGGGGGCGTGCCCAAAAATATGGCAAATGCGGGGATTACGTATTACCCAGTTCCGCAGGCCAGCATCACTACTACTGTGCGCTATGTAGGCAACTCTTGGATGTCTACAGGCTCTCTACCTGTTCCGGCTTATGCGGTCATAGGCCTTAAGGCAAATTATCAACTTAATTCACAGGCTTCTATTTTTGCCTCAGTAGTGAACTTATTAAATCGCCAGTACGTTACCTTCAATATTGCCTCTCAAGCAAGTGCATATCAGGCCGGTATGCCACAAGCTTTTACGGTAGGAGCGCGGATAAATTTCTAGGATTTGGTGCAGTGCAGTAGTTTTTTTAGGTGAATGTCTTCAAAATGCTTTAGGATTTAACAACTTTTGCAAAGAGATACAGGCGATACATTCAGGCAGCACAACAGCATAAGAATTAAAAATAAAAGGAGATTTACCAATGAAGCTCAAACAAATACATTCTTTAATGTTTGCTGCTGGATTAGGAATGGCTACATTAGCAAGCGCACAAGCGCCAGCTCCTGCCGCTGCTCCTGCCGGAGTTCCGCCTACTTGGGCGCAGGGTAGAACTGCAGAGGGCATGAATCCTGCCCTTGTTCCCAACCCATCGCCACTGGTCGCTAAACCCGTGAATGAAATTTTAATTGATAAGCTCAAGGTTCCTCCAGGTTTTAAAATAGAGCTGTGGGCTTCTGGTATGCCAAACGCTCGCTCGATGACGGAATCTCCTAGTGGAACAATTTTTGTAGGCACTCGCTTTCCTGGAAATGTTTATGCAGTAGTTTCTAAAGATGGCAAGCGTGAAGTGAAAACTATTGCCAAAGGTTTGCATCGCCCTAATGGCGTAGCTTTTGCTAATGGCTCACTCTATGTTGCAGAACTTTCACGCATTATTCGTTACGATAATATTGAGCAAAATTTAGACAACCCACCGCCACCAGTAGTGGTGTTTGATGCGCTGCCTAAAGATGAGCCACATGGTTGGAAGTATTTGAAGTTGAGTCCAGATGGACAATACTTGTATTTCCAAATTGGTACGCCAGCAAATATCGTAGTGCCGCCATCTACTCATGCAACGATCATGCGTTTAAATCTCAAGACCAATACCATGGAGACAGTGGCAAGAGGTGTGCGTAATACTGTTGGAATGGACTTCCAGCCGGGCACTAAAGAGTTATGGTTTACCAATATGGGCCGTGATTGGGGGGGTGAAGACTTACCTAATGACACCTTGAACCGTTTGGTGCGCCCTAAGGGCATGAACTTTGGTTACCCTCATTGTCATCAAGGCGACTGGCTGGATCCAGAATTTGGTAAAGGTCGTACCTGTGATGAATTTGATAAGCCTGAAATGAAGCTGGGTGCACACGTTTCTCCTATAGGCATGCGGTTTTATACTGGTAACCAATTTCCAGCAGAATACAAAGGAAATATTTTTATTGCTGAATATGGTTCATGGAATCGCAGTAAGAAAGCAGGCTATCAAGTGGTCCGTGTAGTGTTGGATGCTAAAAATAAACCTGTGAAATTAGAACCTTTTGTTACTGGTTGGCTTCAAGGTGAAGAGTATTGGGGTCGTCCTGCCGATGTTCAGGTGATTAAGGATGGTTCACTTTTGATCTCTGATGGTGAGGCGGGCGCAATTTACAGAGTGTCTTATAGTAAATAATGTATTTAAGAAATATAAAGGCCATCGTTGCGATGGCCTTTTTTAATATCTACGGTCTCATTTCTTGGCAAGTACTTGCTGCTCCTGATGCTGCAGTAGGTAAAGCCAAGTCGCAAACTTGTTTTGCTTGTCACGGAGTTGATGGTATTGGCATTGCGCCGAATATCCCTCATATTGCAGCTCAGCCCCCATTGTCACTTTTTTATCAGTTGGTGCAGTTTCGTGAGGGCATGCGAAAAGGAGGCGGTATGGAAGTGCTTGCCAAACCTTTGAGTGATGAGGACATCCGCGATATCGCCGCTTATTTTTCCGCATTACCACCCCCAGCAGCCAAGGCAGGTGATGTAGCCAAACAGGCTTTAGGCCAAAAGATAACGCAACAAAATTATTGCAATTCGTGCCATGCACCACAGCTACAGGGGCAAAAACAAGTGCCTCGATTAGCTGGCCAATCAATTGAATATTTTGTTACTCAATTGCGCAATATTCGTTCTGGCACCAGAGTTGATATGGATGGCACAATGGGAAGTGCAGCAAGAGGTTTAAGTGATGAGGATATTGAGGCTTTAGCCATATATGCCGCTTCACTTAATTGATACTCAATCCTAATATGAAGCCCTTCATTGCAAACTTCAGCACGTCCGCAGCCGCTAGTTCTCATTGATTTACTTAAGGTCATAGCGGCTCTTTTCATTATTCTTCATCATCTTTCGAGTTACGGGCAAATTGCACAAGATGCTCGTAGCGTTTTGCCTGGGCTCATGACTTGGTTATTTGAGTATGGCCGCTACGCAGTGCAGATATTTTTGGTGATGGCAGGATATTTAGCGGCGCAATCGCTCAGTCGTTTTGCCACAGTCAAATTTAGCGCCCATGGCCTGCTCAAGGTCATCCTCAATCGATATCTGCGCCTGTTCGCTCCATATGCAGCTGCGTTAACTTTTACGATAGTTTGTGCTTATATAGCCCGCTTTTGGGTTAATGATGAATTCGTGGGTGAGTCTGAAACTTTGGGACAATTTTTAGCGCATCTGTTTTTTATCCAAGGCATCTTGGGTTTAGATTCGATTTCTGCAGGCGCTTGGTATATCGCGATTGATTGGCAGCTCTATTCCATCTTGGCTATTTTGTTGATTTCCTATCCAAGCTATCAAGCAGTCATTTGGGTCATCAGCATATTAGCGGTGAGCTCACTATTATTCTTTAATCGCTCAGGCGACTATGAGGCTTACTTCATCTACTTCATTGGCTCATATGGCTTGGGCGTCTTAGCTTATCTGGCTAAGTGCTTTTCCAACCCAGGCGTCAATCGTTTGGCCAAAACTGCTCTAGTAGTCATTGGTCTCATCATTGCAATCTCTTCCTTGCAGCAAGTCTGGTTAAGAAACTTCTTGGCTTGGTTTATTGCAATTGCTTTGCTACTTTGGGGAAACATGCCCTATCCAAAAAGCAAAGGAGTTTTTCTAAAGGCAATCTCATGGGGCAGCTTGCGTTCGTATAGCGCATTTCTGATTCACTTTGCATTCATTTTGCTAGCCAATACTTTATATATCGCTACGGGTATGCACGCACATGAAAGTGGAGTTCTGGCGCTCGCGTTGATATTGGGAGTAGTGGTTTGCAGCACAGTGGCTGCGAACTATTTGTATCGATGGGTTGAAGTCCCATCTTTTAAGCTGAAGATTTAAAGCCCCATATCCTTTAAAACGCGAAAGATTTCTCGGTAGGCCTTAGGCGGTTTGTCTTGTTCTTTTTCTCTGCGCGCATTTCGAATTAAGGTGCGCATATTCTGAATATCCATATCGGGATATTGCTCAATCATCTTAGTGAAGGTTTCATCGTTTGCTATTAAGCGATCACGGTAGCTCTCCAAAAAATGGAGCTTGGCTGTTTCAGCTTTGCTAACGCCTTGAATAGCATCCAAACGTTTTTGAATGGCATCGAGTTCTTCTGCATCCAGAAAGCGCATCAGCTTTCCAAGGTATTGCTTATGGCGACGAATTGCTTCGAAACTTTTGATTTTGTTTGTTTCAGCAATCGCTATCTTAATAGCTTCGTCCATGGGGATGGTTTTGAGTGCATCACTACTGAGTGCCGCCAAAACTTCTGCTAACTTCTGGCGCTCAGTCATTTGACGTTTTAACTCAGACTTGCTTGGACCGTCACCGGGCTCAGCTAGTTTGGGCGTCCGGTTTTTCTCATTAATGTGCATTGCGTCATTTTAGACGGGTATTGAAGGTTCTTGATAACTTCTAGCTAAGTTTCTGCTTGAGTAGCCTTAAGTCTGCGCTCGAGAATAGCTGACTGCGCCCAATAACCACAGAAGGCTTGAGTTTTCCTGACTGCACATAACGGCGCAAGGTGGGTAAGGAGACTTCAAGGTACTCCGCAGCTTCTTCTGCTGAAAAGGCCTCATTTTTAAGTCTTCCAAATACTTGCTCGTGAGTGTAGTCTGGTTCTTTGAATGCATTTATTGCAATTAGTGAGAAAAATTTAATACGTTCTTTCGCCGTCATTTTCCCTACTTGAGCGAATAGATCCTCTGCTGTGAGCGATTGATTCATCGGGTTCCTTCATTTTTAATGGATAAATTTTTTTAATTCAGAGTAAAAGTTTTCATGACAACCTATTTTGTAGAAATCGATCCACAATATTTCTAAATTGTTCTCATTGAGGCCATACTTATATGCCATTAAATACTCTTGACTATTGAAGCGAAATTTATAAATAAATAGGTTATGTAAATCCCCTATCTTTTGTTTTCCAAGCTCAGGATTTTTACAAACTAAAATTACTTTATCTTCGATTACAAGCTGAAGTGGTTTCCTTGATTTTTTAACAAATTGAACAAATGGTCGTTTGTAATAAATTTTCATGATCTAATGTTAGATCAATAATGATCTTATATCAAATCAACAAAAGTGACAAGAAATACCTGTTTTTTTGTATTGGTAAATAATAGGGCTAAATCAGATATATCTGACTTAAAGACCATGACTTCTGCAAATACTTACGACTACATCATCATTGGGGCAGGCAGCGCCGGCTGTATGCTGGCTAAACGCTTGTCTGAGAACCCTCGTAAGCGGGTGTTATTGATTGAGGCAGGAAAGAGTGATAACTACATCTGGATTCATATTCCAGTGGGCTATTTATATTGCATTGACAATCCCAGAGCAGATTGGCGCTTTAAGACCGTTAATGAAAAAGGTCTAAATGGACGCTCTTTACTCTATCCGCGCGGTAGGGTGCTAGGTGGTTGTTCATCCATCAACGGCATGATTTATATGCGCGGCCAAGCAGGTGATTATGAATCCTGGGTGCAAGCAACCGGTGATGAGTCTTGGTCCTGGGAAAATGCACTTGCAAGATACAAGCAGTTTGAGGATTACCACGGTGATGCCAATGAGTGGCATGGCAAAGGGGGCGAGTGGACTGTTTCCAAGCAGCGTTTACGCTGGCCCATCATGGATAAATTTAAAGAGGCCGCAGTAGAAGTAGGAATTCCTGCAACCGAAGACTTTAATTGTGGCGATAACTTTGGGGTGGGCTACTTTGATGTGAGTCAACGCGCTGGCTGGCGCCTTAATACTTCCAAAGCATTTTTAAAAGATGCTGCTAAGCGTAGCAACCTCACAGTCATCACAGAGGCCATAGTCGATAAACTCAAGATTGATACAGTCAGTAAAAATTGTTACGGCGTTGAATATCTCAAAGATGGCGTGAGAGTGGATGCACTTTGTTCAATTGATCAAGGCGGCGAAGTATTGTTATGTGCCGGCTCAATTGGTAGCGTACAAATTCTGGAGCGTTCAGGAGTAGGTGCTGCGACTCATCTGAATGCTTTAGGAATACCGGTGGTACAAGATTTGCCAGGAGTAGGTGAGAACCTGCAGGATCATTTGCAATTGCGCATGGTTTACAAGGTCAGCGGTATTAAGACTTTAAACACCAAGGCCAATAACTTGTGGGGCAAGATGATGATTGGCTTGGAGTATTTGATAAAGCGCTCTGGCCCAATGTCAATGGCGCCCTCTCAGTTGGGGGCATTTGCATATAGTTCTGCTGAGCAAAAGAGTGCGAATGTGGAATACCACGTACAACCTTTATCGCTTGAAAAGTTTGGTGAAGGCCTGCATGCATTTAATGCATTTACAGCCAGCGTTTGCAATGTGCGACCCACATCACGAGGTAGCGTGCACATCAACTCAGTTGATCCCGAGGCTCCGCCAGTCATTCATCCGAACTATTTATCTACTGAGGAAGATCGGAAGGTGGCTGCTGAGTCAATCAGGTTGACACGTCAGATCGCGCATAGCCCAGCTTTACGGCCTTATGCCCCAGAAGAACACAAACCAGGCAATCAATATCAAACCGATGAAGAGTTGGTAAGGGCGGCTGGAGATATTGGCACAACAATTTTTCACCCTGTAGGCACTTGCAAGATGGGGCGCGCTGAAGATCCAATGGCAGTCTTAGATTCTGAATTGCGTGTGCGGGGAATACATCATTTGCGTGTT
>CAILON010000242.1 GCA_903835865.1 uncultured beta proteobacterium | reverse complement strand
CCCAGTGAGACTGAGATTTACATTACCCAACGTGGCGCAGTTGAACAATGCGTGCGCGACGCTACTCAGAACTGTATTTCTACCATATGGACTCCACGCCCTAATGACCCAGAATTAGAAGCTGCATTCTTGGCGCGCTTGATGGAGCGCTTGGGGATGACTCAAGAAAAGGCCAAAGCAATGGTGGCTGTGCCTTTGGGTCCAAAAACACCTAAAGCGAAGTTTGTGCAAGATGGCATCAATCAGGCCCATATTGAATTGAGTGCAGGCTTTGATCGCTCATGGCGTGATGTCGGTTTAGCGTTAGATCGCTCCAACTTCTCTGTTGAAGATCGTAATCGCTCCAGCGGTGTTTACTACGTGCGTTATGTGAATCCGAAGGATTTAGGCGATACCAAAGGGTTCTTCTCGAATTTGTTTAGTAGCAAAGATGATTCGAGCTTAAAGGCGAGAAAATTTCAGGTTGTGATTAAGAATACGGGCGAGAACTCCACCAGCGTTTACGTGCAGGATGCTGACAGTAAGCCTGAAAATACTCCGGCTGGATTCCAATTGCTAACATTACTTGCTGAGCAATTAGAGAGATGAACCTTTCTAATTCTTAGCAAATAAAAAAGCCGCTTTTCAGCGGCTTTTTTTCTTCAAGGAGAAGATTACTTCTTAGCGTCAGCAGCAGGTGCAGCAGGTGCAGCAGGAGCAGCAGCAGCAGGAGCTTCAGCAGCAGGAGCAGCAGGAGCAGCAGCAGGAGCTTCAGCAGGTTTTGCTTCTTCTTTTTTACCGCAAGCGGCCAAAGCGATAGCTAACATAGCAGCGAATACGAGTGATTTCTTCATTTGTAGTTTCCTCTTAAAAAAATTACAGCAATTACCGGTAATTGTTGTTGGATTAATCGAGGGATTATCCCTAGGTATTTTCCAGCACTTATTATAGCCACGTCTTAATTAAGAATTAAAAACTAGCCATCCGCATAAGTAGGCTTCGTACAGACTTGATCCGCCAGTTTCCTTAAGATCCTTGCAAATCAAGGCCTTTTTCGAGGCCAGTGAAGCCCAGGCCCTTTGTATTTGGCCAGTTTGTCCTTTTGTAACTCTCTCCCCATTGCAGAATATGTCCTGATTCAGGGCAAGAATACGGGTTTGCGGATGGGGTGCCAAGGCATGCGAGCCCAGTCGCTGGGTAAATTGTTTGGGCGTGAGGGGGATGTCTGGACCATTGAAATAGGCTTGCTGTTTTGGTTCACTTAAATAGGCTGAGATGCCAGGTAGAAACTGACTTAATTGATCGAGCTTCAAACCCTTCAATTTTTGCTCAAGCTGCATAATTAATTCTAGGGGAAGTTGTTCTGGTTGCTTGCTAGCCCTTTGCTTGGGATCCGCAAACTTATGATCTAGTTCGGGAATGTCCTCTAAGGATTCAGCAAGCCTCCACAAACCCTCCTGGAGTAATTCTTTAAAGCTTGGGGAGCGAAAGCCTACTGACCAAGTTTGGCAGCCTGTATCAAGCGAAATTCCGTCATGAGCAATGTGAGGAGGTAGGTACAACATATCGCCGGGTTCTAAAATCCACTCATGTTCCACGGCAAAGTTCTGCAAAATTTTGAGGGGAAGCTTTGGGTTCAGACTCAAATCTTTCTGTGCCGATACCTGCCATTGTCTTCTACCTGACATTTGTATTAAGAAAACATCATAGGAATCAAAATGGGGACCAACACCGCCCCCAATGCCGGCAATGCTAATCATTAAATCATCTAGGCGCGCATCTGGAATAAAGCGAAACCAAGACAACACTTTCGCCGCTGCAGGATGATGAGCCTCCATACCTTGAAACAATAAAGTCCAGTCACGCTGCGCTAACTTGGGCAAGGATTTCTTCTTGAAAGAGCCTGACTCAAAACTCCAGGGCTTTGACTGAATTAAGCGAGACTCCACCAGATCATCGCTTGCGAGATTAAAGAGCGATTCAGCGGAGATAGGGCTACCCAAGTCTTCATGGCTATTGCGAGCTAGAGTAAAGGCAGGAATAGCGCCACGAACCAATAAAGGCTTTTTATGCCAATACTGTTTCATGAACGCATCTGGGCTAATTCCCCCAAATAAGGCCCATGGCTCGTTTAAAGGCAGGTTTTTGGGTGCTTGGGGAGGTTGATATGGATTGCTCAAGTAAAATGAGGTCATAAAGTAAAAGCTTGATAGAAATTGATTAAAAACGAATGTTTGACAGATTCCGTATGAAGATTGAAAAAAATACCGTCGTATCCCTTCGTTATAAGCTAACCGATGCTCAAAATAATATTATCGAGGAGCCTGATTCTCCGATGGTATACCTGCACGGTGGCTATGAGGGTACTTTCCCTAAAATTGAGACTCTACTCGATGGCCAAGATATTGGTTATGAAGCTAGCGTGCAATTAGAGCCGAGCGAAGCATTTGGTGAATATGACCCAGAGTTGCTCAAGATTGAGCCTCGTACGCGTTTTCCAGAACCACTGGAAGTGGGTATGCAATTTGAAGGCATACCGGATGCAGATGAAGAATCTGCCGAGCTTGATGATGCGGATGATGAGCCATTAATTTATACAGTCACCGACGTTGCTGATAATCAAGTGGTATTAGATGGAAATCATCCTTTGGCTGGTATGGCTTTGCGCTTTTGGGTACAGGTTGAAGATATTCGCGCTGCCACCGATGAAGAGATTGAAAATCGTCACCCAGAAGGGGGCGAGAGTTTTACCTTTGGCATGCCTAAGGATGACGGTGATGCAGAAGATGATGAAGGGTTTTCAGGAAATGCATTAGGTTCTGGAAATACCAATCCACGTACTTTGCACTAACAAAAAAACTTTTAGATTACTCTTTGAGCCATTCTTTAATGGCGTCTAGGTCACGCTTCGTATCGCTTGAGCCGGTATTATCAGTCGGCGTATTGCTCAGCTTGGCAATGATCTTTTCAAGAGCAGCAATTTTTGCCTCTTGTTCAATAGTGGCATCGATCAAGCCTTTTAAGGCCATCGAAACCGGGTCGTCCACATTAGGCGTGACACCATAAGCAGAAAAATATTCTTTAGTCTTACTATCTGGGCTTTGTGGAAGATCTGGATGTAGGATGCGCGCAGGTATTCCCACGGCAGTTGCGCCCGGTGGAATTTCTTTTAGTGCAACAGCATTGGAACCAATGCGTGCGCCATCGCCAACAATAAAGCCACCAAGTACTTTTGCTCCCGCGCTGACCACAACGCCTTTGCCAAGT
Source organism: uncultured beta proteobacterium (assembly GCA_903835865.1). GTDB lineage: Bacteria > Pseudomonadota > Gammaproteobacteria > Burkholderiales > Burkholderiaceae > Polynucleobacter. Next base: position 2,375 of record CAILON010000242.1, on the reverse strand, counting down.
GTCGGATGACGTTTGACACCTTTGTATAAAGATGTTCCACCTAGTGTGACGCCCTGATAAATGGTGCAGTCATCTCCGATTTCAGTAGTTTCACCAATCACAATGCCAAGGCCATGATCTAAAAAAACTCTACGACCAATTTTTGCACCAGGATGAATTTCAATACCAGTCAGAAAACGCGCAAACATGGACATGAGTCGTGCTATCCACTTTAATCCGAGCCCCCATAAAAAATGTGAGACGCGATGCAACCAAACAGCATGCAAGCCGGGATAACAAGTGATTACCTCGAGGCGATTTCTAGCGGCGGGATCGCGAACAATAATCGAGTCGACGTGGTCAAAAAGGGAATTAAACATGGTTTGATTTTAACGGGATGCGCTTATTTTCTCAGGAGCATCTGTTTTGCAATGCCGCGCAATAGATCAATTTCTTCTTTTTGCAGGCGGCTACGAGCAAATAAGGCCTGCAAACGGGGCATCAATTTCTTGGGATTGGCGGGATCTAGGTAACCTATTGCCTCTAAACCGCTACGCCAATGTTCTAGCATGGCAGCAATGGCGGCAGGATCGGCAAAATCAATCCCGCTCTCAGGGTCTGGCTTATTAGCCCCAGATTTACCTGCAGCATCATTCAAAGTCTCCCTCAGGGTAAAGGCACAGACCATTAAGGCTTGGGCAAGATTGAGGGAGGGGTAGTCAGGATTGGCATCAAGCCAGACTCGATGGGTGCAAAGGGCAAGATGTTGATTGTCTAAGCCAGTTCGCTCGGGGCCAAAGACCATGGCTACCGTTTGGTCTGCCGCAAGTGTTTGTTTAACCAGGGCGCGAGCTTCTTCCCAATTGAGTGTGGGAGGGCCAAACTCTCGGTCCCTGCTAGTGAGCCCCAATACCAATGAGCAGCCAGCCACGGTAGAGTCGAGTGAAGTGCTTTCGTGAGCGTTTGCAAGTAGATCGCCCGCGCCGCTGGATAAGGCGATCGCTTCGGGCAGTTGTGCCACTCCTTGGGTCTTAGGATTGACTAGACGAAGGTCATCAAACCCCATAGTTTTTAAGGCGCGCGCAGCTGAACCGACATTGCCGGGGTGGCTGGTTTCAACAAGCACCCAGCGCAGGAGAGAGGCATTCTTAGCGTTCATGGGCTTGTGATTGTTGGCTGGGAAAGGGGTTGAATAGGCAAATCGTTTAGAATCAGTCTGTTAGCTTCATATTGTCATGCAATATTACAAGCTTGTTCTTATTTAATTTGTCCATCAAAACTATGCATCCCATGTTAAATGTGGCCATCAAGGCTGCTCGTCGTGCAGGAACTGTAATCAACAGAGCTTCTCTCAATTTAGAGCGTCTGCAAGTTGATCGTAAACAGCATAATGATTTTGTTACCGAGGTGGACAAAGCTGCAGAGGCAGCCATCATTGAAACCCTGAGTGAGGCCTATCCAACCCATGGATTTTTGGCTGAAGAGACAGGCGAGCACAATGTTGATGCAGAAAATGTGTGGATCATCGATCCCTTAGACGGCACAACCAATTTCATTCATGGCTTTCCGCAATATGCAGTATCTATTGCCTTAGCTGTAAACGGCGTTACACAGCAAGCAGTAGTTTACGACCCTACACGTGATGAACTTTTTACAGCTACCCGCGGTTCCGGTGCTTATCTTGATCGCCGTCGTTTACGAGTGGGCGCTCAAGATCGTTTAGTCAGCTGCCTGCTTGGTACAGGTTTTCCATATCGCGAAGACCAAGACTTAGAAAAGTATTTAAAAATCTTTGCTGAAATGTCTCGTCAATGTGCGGGATTGCGTCGTCCTGGTGCTGCATCACTTGATTTAGCTTATGTTGCTGCAGGACGCTACGATGGATTTTTTGAAAGCGATCTCAAGCCATGGGATATGGCAGCGGGCGCACTATTGATTACCGAATCAGGTGGATTGGTTGGTAACTACCGTGGTGAAGAGGGCTTCTTAAAGAGTGGTGAAGTGATGGCTGCAAACCCTCGTATTTATGCACAGATGGTGCAGCTGCTCTCGAAATACTCGAACTCTTAATTTAAAACGGAAATAGGGCTGACTTGATTGGGTTTAATCAAGTCAATGAAATGAGCACCATGGTCATTGATCAGTAAGGCATTTGCTTTAGGCAAGACGCTTTCGGGATGATCTAGATCCCAGTCTGAAAGTACCCAACGCTGCCAGGATTGACCACCCAGTTGTTCTTGATGATGAGCGGGAAGGTGAGTATGTCCATGAATCAAATGAATGCCATCTTGCTCTCGTAGCATTGCTGCGCATGCCGTAAGGGTCACATCGGTTCTGATGTTATTTTTTCTGGCGGAATTTCTTGCTGCGTTTTGATATTGAATATGACTATTGCT
>CAILON010000241.1 GCA_903835865.1 uncultured beta proteobacterium | reverse complement strand
GACTTCTAATTCCATTTCTGGACAATCCTGTCTAACTTCTTCGATCTCATCAAATGAGAGTTCGCGCGACAAAATCACTCTAGAGATTCCAACAGAACGCCAAAATTTTGCAGCAGCGCCATTCACGGTATTGGCCTGAACGGATAAATGAATTGGCATATCTGGCCAAGCTTCTCTTGCCATCATGATGAGTCCTGGATCGGACATGATTAAAGCATCTGGCTTTAAATCAACCACGGAAGACATATCTTTGATATAGGTGCGAGTCTTGCCTCCATGAGGAAGTACGTTGGAAACTAGGTAAAACTTTTTACCTAGTTTATGCGCAGTATCGATGCCCTCTTTGAGAACTTCCATCTTTCCAAAATCGTTATTACGAACGCGAAGGGAGTAACGGGGTTGCCCTGCATAGATTGCATCAGCGCCAAAATGAAAGGCGGTCTGGAGCATATTGAGGCTACCGGCGGGGGCAAGGAGTTCTGGTATTTTCATCATCCGCTTATTTTATGGGTTTTAGCGATTAAATGAATCGATGGCCTCTGCTAGGGCCAGAATCCGCTTGGCATCCTGGATATGAAGCTCTTCGATCAATTTACCGTTCAATACTGCTATGCCAGCACCTGAGCTGATGGCAGCTTCATAGGCTGCAATACGCTGCTTGGCTTCCTCTATTTCTGCAAGGGAGGGGCCAAAGCACTCATTGGCAGCCTTGATTTGATTTGGATGAATCAGGGTTTTGCCATCAAAGCCCATGTCCCGTCCTTGAATACAGGATGCAATGAGGCCGGCCTCATCATCTAGGGAAAGATGTACCCCATCGAGCACACAGAGTTGATGAGCCCTTGCAGCCAAAACAGAAAGGGAAAGTGCAGTAAATGACTCCACCCTTCCGGGTGTGTGACGAGCATGTAAATCTTTTACAAGATCAGAAGTTCCCAGAACTAAAGTTTCTAGTAAGGGGTGTGAACTACAAATTTCTGGAAGCTTAAAGATGGCCATTGGAGTCTCAATCATGGCCCAGATAGTGAGCTTGTGCGATGGATTCATTTGCTCCAGTAGTTTTGCTGCCTCTTGAATTTGCGCGGCTGATTCAATCTTGGGAAGCAAAATGGCATCAGCTTTACTGTGTGCAAAAAATTTCAAGTCATCTATACCCCATTGGGTATTTAAGCCATTGATTCTGACAACAGCCTCACGATAGCCAAATCCAGATTCGAGAGCTGCATGAATATTTTCACGCGCAGCCGCTTTTTCATCGGGCGCAACGGCATCCTCTAAATCTAGGATGAGGGAGTCCGCTGAAAGGGATTTGGCCTTTTCAAGGGCTCTGGTATTGGCTCCAGGCATATATAGAACGGAGCGTCTAGGTCGATTGGTATTGATCATAGAAATTTAGTAAGAGAGGAATAAAAGAATCATAAAGGAAGGGGTCTTATTGAAAGTGACCACCGAGTAGCTCAGTCAATTTTTTAGCACTCGCTTTAACAATGGAAGTCTGCTTTGGGTCAAAACGATACGTTGGCATGGTGAGCGTGATGACGCCGATTAATCCCTCCGCATTAAATACTGGAGAAGATATCCCAGAAATTTCTTTTACTCTGTCTCCTGATACGGCAAGTGCCATGTCTTCTCGTATTTGAGAGAATGCTTTACCAGGGGCGCCTTCGAAGGCTCTTAACACTTTACCTCCAGCACCTTTATCAATCGGCAATAAATCACCCACTTTGATGTGATCTCGTAGTGCTTGCTTAGAGTCTACGCGGTATAGACATAGTCGTTTATCACCTTGCCGTACATGAAACGCTGCGCTTTCATGGGTAGATTTCATGAGGGATTCCAATATGGGAGTGACTACGGTCTCGAGCGATTGTTGATGTTGATAGCCCGCATTCAGAGAGGCTATCGCAGGCCCCAGTACATACATACCATCGGAGCGTTTTAATACCAACATGGCATTACTTAAGGAAGCAAGCATCCTTAGAACAGTGCTTTTATATAAACCTGTAGCTTCAGAGATTTCGTTTAAGGAAAGCGCCAGATTTTTGGAGGAAAAAAGACGCAATATGGTTAAGGCTTTATCTACGGCAGCCACCCCAGATGCAGTCAGCGCTATTTTTTCTTCACCTTGCTTGCTAGATTTTTTTGGCATCGACAGTCTTTGTTAATTATGTTTTAATAATAGAACGATATTCCATAGGATAGAACTTAATGAATTCCGCGTCAACAGATGTTTTAATCAGTGAGGTAGGGCCAAGAGACGGTTTGCAATCCATCAAATCCATCATGCCTACAGCCCAAAAAAATGCATGGATTGATGCGCTATATAGTGCTGGCATTCGAGAGATTGAAGTTGCCTCATTTGTGCCGGCTAAGTTATTGCCGCAAATGGCTGATGCTGCCCAAGTAGTAGAGCATGCAAAGACCTTGTCAGGTTTAATAGTGATGGCATTGGTACCCAATTTAAAAGGTGCTCAGGCAGCCATTGCTGCTGGAGTACATAAGATCACGCTGCCCGTATCTGCCAGCGCCGCTCATTCTTTAGCAAATGTTCGCAAGACTCGCGAAGAAATGATTGAAGAGGTTAAAAAAATTGCCGCATTCCGAAATGAGCATGCACTCCATGTGAAGATAGAGGCTGGTATTGCGACTGCATTTGGATGCACATTGCAGGGGCTGGTTTCTGAGGACGATGTTATTTGGTTGGCTGAACAAGTCATCGCAGCGGGCGCAGATGAGTCCGGTCTTTCAGATACCACGGGTTACGCCAATCCTGCACAAATCAAAAGATTATTTAAGCGCTTAAAAGCGGCAATTGGGGATAAGGCTGGAGCAGCACATTTGCACAATACGCGTGGACTTGGTTTGGCAAATTGTTTGGCTGCCTATGAAGAGGGGGTAACTTCCTTTGACTCATCCATGGGCGGTCTTGGTGGATGTCCTTATGCACCCGGCGCTTCGGGCAATGTTGTTACTGAGGATTTGGTATTTATGTTTGAGGCAATGGGGATTAAGACGGGTATTAATCTCGATCTCTTATTTGAAGCGCGCCAACCCTTACAGGCGGGTCTTCCCAATGAGTCTATTTATGGCATGGTTCCTGAGGCGGGTATGCCCAAAGGATTTGTGCCTGCTAGCCAATCGGTCTACTCATGAACACAATAAATGCACTTCCTTATGCGGGGATTCGGGTAGTCGAGTTTACGCATATGGTGATGGGCCCAACCTGTGGAATGATTTTGGCTGACTTGGGGGCAGAGGTTATTAAAGTTGAGCCTATTGATGGTGATAAAACCAGGAATTTAATCGGTTCAGGAGCTGGGTTCTTTCCCATGTTCAATCGTAATAAAAAAAGCATTGCTGTGGATATGAAAACTCCTGCTGGAATGGAGTTAGTAATAAAGTTGCTTGCTACTGCAGATGTACTTAGTGAAAACTTTAAACCTAGCACGATGGCAAAGTTGGGCTTGGATTATGAGACCCTCAAAAAGACCAATCCAAAGCTGATCTACGTTTCGCATAAAGGTTTTTTACCTGGTCCATACGATCATCGCACTGCATTAGATGAGGTAGTACAAATGATGGGCGGCCTTGCGTATATGACAGGGCCTGAGGATCGCCCACTGCGCGCAGGCTCATCGGTTAATGACATCATGGGCGGTGTTTTTGGTGCGATAGGCGTGATGGCTGCATTAAGGCAGCGTGAGTTGACTGGAGAAGGTCAAGAAATTCAAAGCTCTTTATTTGAGAACAATGTATTTTTAGTTGGTCAGCACATGATGCAGTATGCCGTGACTGG
>CAILON010000240.1 GCA_903835865.1 uncultured beta proteobacterium | reverse complement strand
GTTTGGCTACTGGAGGATTTTTAGAAAAATACTCCTTAATTCCCTTCAAAATCGCCTCTGCAATCCGGTCTTGATAGCCATCATCGTTTAATCGAGCTTCTTCTTGAGGGTTACTAATAAAAGCAGTTTCTACAAGGATTGAGGGGATATCGGGGGCTTTTAAGACAGCAAAACTGGCTTGCTCCACTTTTCCTTTATGTAGAGGTGCAAATCCACCAATTTGTTTGAGAATCGAGTTGCCCACCTGCAATGAGTCCTTGATTTGGGCGGTGGTCGACATATCTAAGAGTAAGTTAGCCACTTGCTGGTCTTTGGTCTTGATGTTGATGCCGCCAATCAGATCGGAGGCATTTTCTTTATTGGCCATCCAGCGTGCCATTGAGCTGCTGGCGCCGAGTTGCGAAAGCGCAAATACAGAAGCGCCTTTTGCATGGGGCTGAATAAAAGCATCAGCATGTATAGAGACAAACAAATCGGCCTCAACTCGTCTGGCTTTTTGTACGCGCACATTAAGCGGCACAAAGTAATCACCATCACGGGTTAAAAATGGTCGCATGTAGGCTTCACTTTCAATCTTATCGCGCAGCCGTTTAGCAATGGAGAGCACGACATTTTTTTCTTTAGAGCCCATTGAGCCAATCGCACCTGGATCTTCACCACCATGCCCTGGATCAATGGCAATCGTAATGAGTCGTTTGTATTTTGCTGGCGCTTCTTTAGTTTCTGGAATCGCTTGAGCTACTGGTGCCTTCGGGAGATCCTTTTTGGCTGCAAACTGTGCAATCAGATCTACTTCTTCGTTGGATTTTGCTAAAGCAGTTTCTTTACGAGCGCTACTTTTGACTAACTCCATTAAAGGATCTGGTGGAGTAGTAGGGTAAAGGTCAAATACCATGCGGTAGTTGTATTCCCCAACAGGATCCAAAGTAAATAGTTGAGGCTTGATGGGCTCTTTTAAATCAAATACCAAGCGCACAATACCCGGCTGAAATTGTCCGACCCGAATCTGGGAAACATAAGGATCATTCGGCTTTACCTTGGCCACCAAGTCTTTTAGGGTGGGATTTAGTTCTAGTCCTTGTACGTCTACCACCAAACGATCTGGATTAGTCAGGATCTGTTGGGTAATAGGAAGTGGCGTATCTGACTCAAGGGTGATTCGGGTGTAATCCTCAGAAGGCCAAACTCGCACCCCTAAAATCTTGGCACCCCAGGCAATATCAATTTCCCCAAGCAATAAAACAAAACCCAATAACTTCGCTGACGTTTGTAAATAGCTTCTTCTGGAGAGATTAGTGTTTAGCTTGCTCATTGACTACTTAGTAATAGTGTTCATTGCATTTAGAACACTTAGCCCAAGTTCTGATATCGCATTGATATTGATCTTGCGATCATTTTCTTCGGCACCCGCTATGAGGGAAATTCGAATATCAAATGCGGGTAGAGTGCCCTCTGCTTTTTCTGGCCACTCAATCAAGCAAAAACCTGGCACATCAAAATATTCCACAAATCCTGCTTCATGCCACTCCAATGGATCTTTCATGCGATAGAGATCAAAGTGATGCGCTGTAAATTCTGCTTTACCAATCTGGAGTGGATAGGGTTCACATAGCGTATAGGTGGGACTTTTCACTTTCCCCTCATGACCCATGCCTTGAATCAGGTATCTGGCAAAAGTAGTCTTACCGGCACCCAAATCTCCCTCTAGGCTGATATTAAGGTGGGTAAGTGGCTCTTTGCTAAGCATCTGACTAATACTGGCGGCAAAGTTTTTCGCTAAGGATGCGGTTTCTGCTTCCTGCCTACAATATTGCTCAATAGATGCCTGTGTTTTGCCCATTACGCTAGTTTATTCAATTATTGAGCTACATTCTGTATTCATCATGACATTTAGTACTTCTCCCCCCTCATTAGAAGAATCCAATCTGCGCGATTGGTTGGGGGAAGAGGCTGCCAAACTGGGCTTTGATCAATTACGCATTACTGATACTTATTTAGGTTCTGCAAGCGAACGCTTGAAGCAGTGGCTGGCAGATGGTCGTCATGGAGCTATGGATTACATGGAGCGCCATGCGGAACTGCGTTCAGACCCGCAGCTATTAGTACCAGGCACCGTCCGAGTGATCTGCGTATCAATGAGTTACCTGCTTCCAGAAGGTGACTTTGATAGAGAGTGGCAGCGTTTACAAGAACCTTCGCAGGCGGTGGTTTCCATTTATGCTCGCGGTCGTGACTATCACAAGGTTTTACGCAATCGCTTGCAAGAATTGAGCAATATTGTTGAGGCCCAAATAGGTTCTTTTGGTTATCGCGTCTTTACCGATTCCGCACCCTTGATGGAGGTAGAGTTGGCGCGCAAAGCTGGCTTAGGTTGGCGCGGTAAACATACGCTTTTATTAAATCGTCACTATGGCTCAATGTTTTTCTTAGGCGAAATCTTGGTAGATATGCCATTACCATTAGATGAAGAACAAGAAGATCACTGTGGTACCTGTAACGCCTGTATGACTGTGTGTCCTACGCAGGCTATCACTGCACCATATCAATTAGATGCACGCCGCTGCATCTCGTATTTGACAATTGAGAATCCCGGAGAAATTCCGCTGGAGTTTAGGCGGGCGATGGGTAATCGCATCTACGGATGTGATGACTGTCAGTTAATTTGTCCCTGGAATAAATTTGCTAAACGTACCGAGTTATCTGATTTTGCTGAGCGTCATGGTTTAGGCCGAGCTAGCTTGCTGCATTTGTGGTCATGGACTGAAGCAGAGTTTGATAAGCGCCATGAAGGTAGTGCCATTCGCCGAATTGGTTATATGCGTTGGCGCCGCAACTTGGCGGTGGCCATGGGTAATGCACTTGCTAGCCCGGATCTGACAGATGCCGAGAAAGAGTTGATTCGTAAATCATTAAGCGATGCTTTGCCATCTGCCCAGCCCTTAGTGGCCCAACATATTGAGTGGGCGCTTGCAAGTTCACTTACTTAAGCAGGCTTTGACCTATGCTT
>CAILON010000239.1 GCA_903835865.1 uncultured beta proteobacterium | reverse complement strand
GTGGTCATTCGAGAGTATGTTTAATTCGGCAATAGGAGAATCATATTACGATGCGCAATACCGGCTTCATCATAAATATCCCCCTGCGCTTGAAAACCTTGTTTTTCATAAAATGGGATGGCAGTGACTTGAGAATGCAGGATCAGACTCACCATACCCTCTGATTGCGCTTGATCTATAAGCCTTTTTAGAATGGCTTGACCAACCCCATTCTTTCGAAACCTAGGAAGAACGGCCATCCTACCAATTTGGCCATAACCACCCCCGATGTTGACAAGTCTGCCCGTGCCAATGCACTCAGACCCCTGGTAGGCTAAAGCGTGCATTGCCAGTGGGTCTAATTCATCCAGCTCAAGGTCTTCTGGGACGCCTTGCTCTTCAATGAAGACTTTTTGACGTATGGCAAAAGCTGTTTTAGAGGCTTCTTGCCAGGATTGAATCAATATCACTAGGGTCCAATTCAGTCTATTGTGCGATTTTGTTGATTGCTTAGGCTAATTTACCAAAATAGCTGCCAAAAAGCAGGGAGGGCTTTTGCCCTGGGGCTAGGAATTTAATACAGCGTGGGTACAATGATTTGAGCAGCATCCTAGCGGACGCTCGTTTAAACCTACCCCTCTATTAGGAGTTATCTTGAAAAAAACACTCATTGCCAGTTTATTTGCTTCTGCAGGTCTTTTTTATGCAGTATCTGCAGTTGCCCAAGTGCCAGCCAAAATGGTACCTCTAGCAGCTGAAGCTGTTGTGTTGAATGCTACTGTTGATTCAGTTGATGTCAAGAAGCGCATTGTTGTTCTTAAAGATGCAAATGGTAACTTGGCTCAAATGAATGTTTCTAAACAAATCAATGATTTGGAAAAAGTTAAAAAGGGTGACGTATTTCTAATTGAGCATGCCCAAGCGATTGCTGTAGGTTTAACTGCTGCAGGTAAAGATGCAAAACCAGGTGTTTCTGGCGTACGCTCAGTAACCATTGCCGGTAAAGGTTCTGCAAAACCATTTGAAGAGACTACTGACACTGTGTATGCCACAGTAAAGATTTCTACTATTGATAAGAAGACACGTATGGTTACTTTCACGATGCCTAATGGCGAGAAGCAAAAAGTTAAAGTTGACCCAAGCGTTCTCGGACTTGAAAAGTTCAAAGCAGGGGATGATGTGATGATCGAGTTTGTGGACGATACTGCAATTGGATTCATAACACCTAAGAAGTAAACAATCTTAATCCTGTAGTTTATGGATGAAAAAAAGCCCGCAGTAGCGGGCTTTTTATTTACTTGCGATCCTATTAGGCGCTTTTAGCTACCATGACATCAGAAGCTTTAATCACCGCCCAAGCCTGATCACCTACTTTCAGATTAAGCTCGTCAACAGCCTCATTAGTAATAGATGCAGTAACAATGTGACCACCACCAATATCGATCTTTACATGTGAAGTGGTTTGACCCATTTTCAGTTCAATGACTGTTCCGTTTAAGGTGTTGCGCGCGCTGAGTTTAACTTTTAGTTCCATGATTTCTCCTATATTTATTTCTTAGCGTTTGGAAAGAAAAGTTGTTCACCACCAACTTGATAGCTAGCGATTACATCTTGACCATTCTTGGAAAGAATCCAATCGATGAATGCTTGGCCTTCTACCTTTTTAACATTTGGAAACTTGGCGGGGTTTACTAACATCACACCATATTGATTGAAGAGCTTGGGATCACCTTGAACCAAAATGGCAAGATCGCCGCGGTTCTTAAAGGTGAGCCAAGTAGCGCGGTCAGAAAGGATATAGCCATTCATTGCGGAAGCAGTATTAAGGGCGGGTCCCATACCAGAGCCTGTTTCCTTGTACCAAGATGAGCCAGGGGCGGGGGTGATACCTGCATCTTTCCAGTAGCGTAATTCGGCAGCATGCGTACCACTCTTATCACCACGTGATACGAAAGGCGCTTGCGCAGTAGCTACTTTTTTGAAGGCGACTTGGATATCTTTGCCACCAGCAATCTTTGCTGGATCGGCCTTTGGTCCAATTAATACAAAGTCGTTGTACATCACTTCATTGCGCTGCGTGGAAAACCCTTCACTAACGAACTTTTCCTCAGCAGGTTTGTCATGAACAAAAACGACATCCGCATCGCCACGGCGACCAATGTCCAGGGCTTGACCAGTCCCAACCGCGACTACTTTTACATCAATGCCGGATTTCATTTTGAAGATGGGCAAAATAAAGCCAAATAATCCTGATTGCTCTGTAGAAGTCGTGGATGAAACCACAATGCTCTTTTCTTGAGCACTTGCAGGCTGACTCAAGAGGCTAAGTGTTGTTATGGCGAGCGCAAGGAAGCGCATCGAGAAAGCTTTCATTTGTTGTCCCTTAAGTGTTCAGTTAATATCTCTCATATTACAAAATATCAATATGCAAAAAATTACATATGCGAATTCAGATTAGGCCAACCTTGGTCTTTGGCAACAAAGCGAGCAAAGACCCTGCAGTCATTGATTTGGTGTGGCTTACAGGCCTATTAAAGGATATTGATCAGGGCAAAACGTTGATGTCGGCATGCAAAAAGGCGGGATTGTCCTATCGCAATGTTTGGCAAAAGCTGAATGATGTAGAAGCTGCGTTGGGTTTTACCTTAATGGATCGTGTCCGTGGACATGGCTCGCAGCTTTCTGAATACGCTAGATATCTCATTCTGTTCACAGAAGACTTTGACGAAAAGACGCGGCGTCTAGGGCAGACTAGCCATGCTCACTTAGAGGAGGGTTTTGCACTATTTAGAGATAAGTCAGAAAAGCAATGGAAGTTTGCGAGCAGTAGCGACCCTATTATTCAAACGGCAGTGAGTGGTATTGAAAGATTTGAATTAACTACTGCAGGTTCTGGTGAGGCTTTAGAGCGCTTATTAAACTATGAAGTAGATATTGCTGGATACCATGTATCAGACCCTCAAGCCTCTAGGATCATTGCCAAGCGCTTACAAAAAGAGGGTATGCAGATATTTCCAGTGATGAAGCGAATACAGGGCCTCATGATTGCTAAAGGCAATCCACACGGTATTACGGGCGCGAAAGATTTATTGCGTTCAAACATTCGATTTATCAATAGGCAAAAGAGCTCTGGTACAAGGTTGCTTTTAGATACTATTTTGACTAAAGAAAAAATCGATCCCAAAAAAATCAAAGGGTATGCGCATGAGGAGTTCACCCATTCTGCAATTGCAACTGCCATCCTCGCTAAAAAGGCCGATGTTGGTGTTGGGGTAAAGAGTATTGCGATTGAGAATGGCTTGGATTTCATCCAGCTTAAAGATGAGTTATTTTTTTTAGCCATGTCTGAAGAGCTAGCCCTTAACAAAGACGTATCGAAGTTGATTCGCCGCATTCGACAATTATCTGAAGAGGTTGCGGGATATAAGTCCATTGGCCTAAAGCGTCAAATCACTGGCTGGATATAAACTAAAGCTAGATTTACCCAACTAGGATCTATTTTGCGCTTCATCATCGCCACTCTTTTTTTACTTGGTACTCAAAGCCTCAACGCGCAGCCAGTAATGGTTGCGGTTTCGGCCAATATGAAAGATGCGTTCACGGAGATTGCTGCAGCATATAAGGTCAGCAATCAATCTGACTTTAGGGTGGTATATGGATCTTCGGGGAACTTTACTGCTCAAATTATGAACGGAGCGCCATTCAAGTTCTTCATTGCGGCGGATGAGCATTTTCCGTTGGAGTTATACAAGAATGGAAAAACGGTTGATGAGGGCAGAGTGTATGCCATCGGGAAATTGGCATTGATCTCTAAAAAATCTTTTGGCCCTATGCCAGTTCAAAGCAAGTTGGAGCTCGCTAATGCCATAGGTAAGGCGAACAAGATAGCGAT
>CAILON010000238.1 GCA_903835865.1 uncultured beta proteobacterium | reverse complement strand
GCCATTTGCAACCACTTTGAGGTCAATCATGCCGTGACGCGCAATCTGATCGAGCATGTGGTCAAGAAAAGGGACCCCGGAGGCTAGCTCAGCCTTACCGGTTCCATCTAGATTGATGGAAATCTGAATTTTGGTTTCCGAAGTGTTTCGGGTGACGTCGGCTTGCCGCATGCTTCATTGCGCCGCGAGGCGAAGTGTTGATTGAAGCCTCATAATATCATTCCTAGAAGACTTATAAATGCAGATATTGCCTCTCTTTCTTTCTGATTTTTGACCCGAGTACCCTCATGAGCCGTTTTTGGAGCCCTGTTGTTCAAACCCTAACCCCTTATGTTCCAGGGGAGCAGCCACAAATGCAGCGGCTGGTAAAGCTCAACACCAATGAAAGCCCCTATGGGCCCTCCCCGAAAGCGCTTGCGGCAATTAGCGCCCAAAACAATGCAGATTTACGTCTTTATCCAGATCCAGAAGGAAGCAAACTCAAGGAGGCGATCGCTACCCTGCATGGCTTAAATCCCAAGCAGGTATTTTTAGGTAATGGCTCTGATGAAGTATTGGCTCATGTATTTGCTGGCTTGCTTAAACAAAGCAGCCCAGTGCATTTTCCAGACATTACCTATAGCTTTTATCCGGTGTACTGCAAGCTATTTGGAATTGATTACAAAACCGTTCCCCTCGGAAAAGATTTCGAAATCAATACGAGCGACTATGGCACGCCCAATGGTGGAATTATTTTCCCCAATCCTAATGCGCCTACAGGCAGAGCTATTGCTCGCTCAGAGATAGCGGCACTTCTGGCGCGCAATACAGATTCAGTCCTAGTGATTGATGAAGCTTACGTAGATTACGGCACCGAATCTTGTATTCCACTACTACAAGGAGCTCAGTGCCCAGAGAATCTTTTGGTAGTGCATACGCTTTCAAAATCAAGGGCGCTAGCTGGACTACGTGTTGGATTTGCAGTCGGGCACCCTGCATTGATTGAAGGTCTGGAGCGGGTTAAGAATAGCTTTAACTCTTATCCTTTAGGACGCCTAGCCCAAGCTGGTGCTACCGCTGCCATTGAAGATCAAGCCCATCTGGAAGCAAACTGCGCAAAAGTCATTCAAACTCGCAAAACACTAGTAGCAGCGCTAGATGCTCTTGGCTTTATTACATTACCTTCAACAGCAAACTTTATTTTTACGCGCCATCCGAAACATGCTGGCGCTAAGATTTACCAAGCCTTGCGAGATCGCGGCATTATCGTGCGTCACTTCAAATCACCACGCATCGAAGAATTCTTAAGAATCACCATTGGTACAGACGAGCAGAGTCAAGAGTTGATTTCTGCCCTACAAGAAATTCTTACTTAGATTAGTTTCTGCGCTTACTTTTTAAGGCGCATCTCAGCCGCACGGGCGTGGGCTTGCAAACCCTCACCATGAGCCAAAGTGCTGGCTACAGCACCTAAGGTTTGTGCCCCAGCTTCACTCACTTCTATCATGCTTGAGCGTTTAATAAAATCATAAACACCAAGTGGCGAGGAGAAGCGGGCAGTCCGCGCCGTAGGCAATACGTGATTAGGGCCAGCGCAATAATCACCAAGGGATTCACTGGTGTAGTTGCCCATAAAAATAGCGCCAGCATGGCGAATTTTCTCAGCCCACCGACGTGGCTCAACTGCACAAATTTCTAAGTGCTCAGCCGCAATCGCATTCGCAATATCGCATGCTTCATTCATATCTTGCACCTGAATCAATAAAGCACGATTCGTCAAAGAGGTTTCGATCACTTTGGCCCTAGGCATCTCGGGAAGCAGTCTATTAATACTTGCTTGGACTTGCTCAATAAATGCAGCATCAGGACACAGCAAAATAGATTGGGCCTGCTCATCATGCTCTGCCTGAGAGAACAAATCCATTGCCACCCAATCAGGATTGCTAGAGCCATCGCACAAAACTAAAATTTCTGAAGGTCCGGCAATCATGTCAATGCCAACAGTGCCAAATACTCTTCGCTTTGCAGCAGCAACGTAGGCATTTCCAGGGCCAACAATCTTATCGACGGAAGGAATCGTTTGCGTACCAAAGGCTAGTGCACCAACGGCCTGTGCGCCACCAATCGTAAATACGCGATCAACACCAGCCAAATAGGCTGCAGCCAAGACCAGTGGGTTACGTGCGCCCTCAGGAGTTGGCACAACCATCACCACTTCCTTAACGCCCGCCACCTTTGCAGGAATCGCATTCATCAAAACAGAGGAGGGGTAAGCCGCCTTGCCGCCAGGCACG
>CAILON010000237.1 GCA_903835865.1 uncultured beta proteobacterium | reverse complement strand
CCATCGAAGAGTTTGCCGAGATTGGTGAATACATCGATCAGCCAGTACGTTTTTACTCGAGTGGTATGCAAATGCGTTTAGCCTTTAGTGTGGCTACCGCAGAACGGCCAGATGTCCTCATCGTGGACGAGGCTTTATCGGTTGGCGATACTTACTTCACCCACAAATGCTTTGACCGTATACGCGAGTTCCGCAAGCATGGCACGACGCTGCTGATTGTTTCTCATGACAAGATGGCAATCCAATCTATTTGTGATCGCGCTATTTTGCTCAATCAAGGCAAAGTCGCCATTGAAGGTCAACCAGAAATGGTGATGGACTATTACAACGCCTTATTGGCCGATCGTGAAAACCAAAACGTTCGACAAGAAATTACCCAGTCTGGAAAAGTCAAAACAACTTCTGGTAGCGGTGAGGCAACTATCTTGGATGTGGCTTTATTGAATAATGAAGGTAAGCGCGTTGAAGTGGTTCAGGTGGCCCAAGAGATTACGCTGTCTACCAAGGTACGCTGCAATCAGGCAATCGATGAACTGGTGCTGGGCTACATGTTTAAAGACCGTTTGGGCCTACCTGTTTATGGCACCAATACCTATCATCTTAATAAAACCCTGAAGAACCTGGCTGCAGGCTCTGAAATCGAATTTAACTTCCGCTTTATTGCCAATTTTGGGCCTGGAACTTACTCACTTGCATTATCTTTACATGCATCTGACAATCACATAGCTAGTAACTATGAGTGGCGTGACCATGCACTCGTGTTTACCGTCATGAATAGCAAAGAACATTTTGAAGGGGTGGCTTGGTTACCCCCAACAGTTGAGATTAAGCAGTAAGTACAAACTGAACGCAAACACAAGTAAACAGACAAAACTATCTAGAAACGCATGAGCTCAGATCAAAATAATTTCTACAAAGCATTTGAAGATCAGCATCGCGGCTCACGCGAGATCATTAAATCTCGCCTGTCGGTTTATATCCCGTTTATTCAGAAGATCCAAGCCGCCCATCCGAATGCAAGCGCCCTCGATTTAGGATGTGGTCGTGGTGAATGGCTTGAATTACTACAAGACAATCAACTGACTGCATCAGGCATTGATCTTGACGATGGCATGCTCTCTGCTTGCCGAAGCCGGGGCCTGAATGTGCAAACGGGTGATGCCATTGCGCACCTTAAATCCCTACCTGCTGATAGCTTGAGCATTGTTTCAGGATTTCATATTGCTGAGCATTTAACCTTAGATGATTTGCAGACCCTCATTAAAGAAGCGCTGCGGACATTAAAGCCTGCCGGGCTTTTAATGCTGGAAGCGCCCAATACTGAGAACTTGGTGGTTGGTACTTCCAGCTTTTACTTGGATCCGACGCATCAGCGCCCATTACCCTCAGCCTTACTAAACTTCCTAGTGGGCTATCTTGGCTTTGCCAGATCCAAAGTACTCGGCGTTCAAGAATCAGTGCCGCTACGTGAAGAGCATGGTCCTACCAGCCTCTTTGCCGTTCTCTCTGGCGTCAGTCCCGACTTTGCGGTGATTGCGCAAAAAGGGGGGGATGCTTCTACCATGGCAAGCTTTGATGTCGTATTTGCTAAAGAATATGGTCTTACTTTAGAGCTGCTTGCCAATCGCTATCAAGAGCGCTTTGATGTGATTGAGCGTAAAACCCAAATGCTAGAGGCACGCCTTAATCGTATCTGGAAATTACTAGAGCCCTTTAAGTGGGCGAAGTCTCTTTTCAAAAAATAATCTGCAGCACAGTCATCTATTTATAAAGCCTAATTATTCATGAGTACAAATTTGTCGCGCGGTCTAGTAACCAGTATTCCAGAGCGTTACGTTCAGTTTGCCCTCTTTAATCTCAAGAAGATTTATAGCGACCTAGGCTGCCAACTCCCTATTGAAATCTGGGAAGTGGGCAATGAGCTCAGCGCCGAGTCTAAGCAGAAAATTAGCGCCATTACCGACAAAATTATTTGGCGCAACGTTTCAGAATTTACATCCGATCTCGCTCACTGGAAGGGCTTTCAGGTAAAGGCTTTTATCGTTGCCAATAGCTCCTTCAATGAAGTTTTGCTATTTGATGCGGATGGTATCTTTCATCAAAATCCTGAGAATCTATTTAGTGATGCTGGCTATCAAGAAACTGGCTTCTACCTCTTTAGAGATCTTAAGCGCTGGGTATTTGAATTTAATTGGCATGACAAACTCATGCACCAATTGGGTCTGCGTAAGCCCTTTAAAGGTAACAAATTCCGAAACTATGCTTTTTATCAGCAACGCCAAGCTTGGTTACGCCGCTGCCTCAATAATCAAAAGCCCGGGAACTTCCCGATTGAGTGGGATTACATCTGGAAAGATGGCATTCCAGCGGATCCTGTAATTGAGACTTATGTGGATAGTGGCGTAGTAGCCATTAACCGCAGTAAGCATCCACAAACGATTAAGTGTCTGTACGAACTGAACAACAATCACCCTGATACCTACAAATATGTATGGGGCGATAAAGAAACCTTTTGGATCTCCGCTCTCATGGCTAAAGAACCATTTACCGTAAACCCGCAATGGGCCTACGAAGAAGCTTCTGATAACAGCGAAGGCTGGAAGACAAAGAAGGATCTGATTTGCCAAGCTTGGAATGGCAAACTCTTTTTCACCCAAAAGGGTGTGGTTTAAGGGGTTGATGTTTTACTAGATTGGTCCCTAAGCCACTCATTTAAAGGCTTGCCAATTAAGCCGGCAGAATAATCCGATATATGGTCTGAGTAGCTGTAGAGCAAACGGCCATTCTTAGAGATTTCACAAAGCCCCTTACTTTCATCACACAGAATTGGTGTGG
>CAILON010000236.1 GCA_903835865.1 uncultured beta proteobacterium | reverse complement strand
ATACCAGCATCCTTAAATTGGAATCAGGCCGCCGCACTCCCACTGACTTCATTAGTGGTATTCGATATGTTAGTAGTGCAGGGCCACTTAAAGCCAGACGAATGGGTCTTTGTCACAGGTGTTACTTCTGGCGTTGGAGTATCTGCTTTAACAATGGCAAAAGCATTGGGAGCAAAAGTCATTGGTACCTCGGGATCACAAGACAAGCTCGATCAGCTAAAGGCTTTGGGATTAGATTTGGGTATTTGCACTCGTGAGCCTAATTTCTATGATGCAGTGATCAAAGCAACGGATGGCAAAGGAGTTGATTTAGTTATCAATACCGTTGGTGGATCTATGTTTTCTGAATGTATCCGGTCTATGGCCTTTCAGGGTCGCCTAGCTACGGTTGGTTATGTGGACGGTGTTCTCAAAGCAGAAATCGATATAGAAGCCTTGCACGCCAAACGCTTAACCTTGTTTGGCGTATCGAATAAGTTGCGATCCGCAGCGCAGCGCTCAGCTGCAATGCCAGATTTTAAAAAGCGCATTCTGCCGCTGATTGAAGCAGGAAAAATTGTACCCATGATTTATCAAACACTGCCATTTGAGAAGTTGCTGGAAGCTAAAGCCATCATGGACTCAAATCAACATCTTGGAAAAATTGTGTTGGCGGGAACCCCGGAGGAATCCTAATGCGTTATTTGAAATTTCTACTGCCTGTATTGATTGGAGCGGGTGCTTTTAGTATCCAAGCACAACCCTATCCCAATAAACCGATTAAGTTAATTGTGGGCTTTGCACCTGGTGGTGCGGCTGATTATGTGGCGCGCAATATTAGCGTTCCTTTAGGTCAAGCATTGGGCCAACCTATTGTGATTGAAAACAAGCCGGGAGCTGGCTCTAGCATTGCTGCTGAACAGGTTGCTAAATCACCGCCAGATGGTTACACCATCCTCATTGCTAGTCCCAGCAGTATTTCTGTAAATCCCGCTTTGAGTCCTAAGTTGGGATATAAACCTAGCGATTTTCAGCCCATCAGCAAAATCACTAGCTCACCTGTTGTGATTGCGGTTTATCCAGGCACTGGAATTAACTCTATTAAGGAGTTAATTGCAAAAGCGAAGCAAGATCCGGGCTCCTTGAACTATGCAACCTCAGGAAATGGTTCTGCGCCACACTTGGCTGCCGCTTTATTTAGTCAAATCGCAGACGTCAAAATGACACACATTCCATTTCGCGGAGGATCTCTCGCTATTCAATCGGTGATTGCTGGTGATACACAACTTACCTTTGGTACTCCCCCTTCGGTATTGCCAATGGTTCAAGCTGGTCGTTTGAGGGGCCTAGCAATTTCTGCAAAGGAGCGCTCACCTTTAGCTCCAAGCATTCCTGGTATGAAAGAGTCTGGTCTACCTGATTACGCCATTGAGTTTTGGTATGGCTTATTTGTTCCTGCTGGAACGCCACCAGCGATTGTGCAAAAGTTATTTGAGGCAACTCAAGCTGCTTTAAAGCAGCCGAATGTTAAAGCTGCATTAGCACGTGAGGGCACTGATGTTTCACTATCAACCTCTCCAGCACAGTTTGCAAAATTCCTTACTGAGGATGAAAAATTCTGGGTCAAGTTAGTAAAGTCAGCAGATGTAAGTGTTGATTAAAAGTACTTAAAATAAAAAAGAGACAGCCATGAAAATCAATAAGCTAGTTATGCTCGTATTGAGTAGTATCGCTATCAATGCCTTTGCAGCTTATCCAGATAAACCGATAACCCTTGTAGTGCCAGTGCCTCCAGGTGGGATTCTGGATGCGGTTGCGCGGATGATTGCACCAGAGATGACCAAAATTTTAGGTCAGCCGATTGTGATTGAGAACAAAACTGGTGCCGGTGGAAATATTGCTGCCACTGCCGTGGCGAAATCACCGCCCGATGGTTACACATTGCTTTTGGGTTACTCCATGTTTCATGTGGCCAATCCATCGATGTATGCCAACTTAGCTTGGGACCCAATACGAGACTTTGCTCCAGTAAGCATGCTAGTTGTTTCACCACATGTACTTGCAGTAAATCCCTCGGTGCCAGCAAACACCTTGCAGGAGTTGGTGAATTATGCAAAAGCTAATCCAGGAAAGCTCAATTACGCTACCTCTGGAAATGGTTCTGTACCCCATATTGGAGTGGAGCTTTTTAAACAGCAAAACCAATTAACTATTACCCATGTGCCTTATCGCGGAGCTGGTCCTGCAATGCTGGATGTGATTGCAGGCAATGTGGAGATGACAGTAGCAACGCCACCATCCTTGATGCAGTTTGTGCAGCAAGGAAAAATGAAGGCATTGGCTGTGGCTGCTAAAAAACGGATCCCCCAAATGCCAGATGTTCCGACCTCTGCCGAAGCGGGTTTCCCTGGTTTTGAGTTAGAGGCTTGGATTGGTAT
>CAILON010000235.1 GCA_903835865.1 uncultured beta proteobacterium | reverse complement strand
GTTCATTTGCTGCGTCATAGTGATTAATATACTGTATGTTTATACAGTATATGTAAAAACCGCAAAAATGAGGTACTTTTTGTTGTTTTGATGCCCCGCCTGGCTTTTCTAGCTACAAACCCCAAGTTTGTTGATGGGCAAGCGCTCCCATAATGGTCAAAGCAATATCCCCATAAAAAGAAAAGTAGGAGACAAATGAAGACGTACAAAATAGCCTCGATTCCGGGTGACGGAATCGGTAAAGAAGTCATTCCCGAATGTGAAAAGGTCTTAAACGCCTTAAGTAAAAAACACCCCGAAGTCGCTTTTGAATTTGAGCGCTTTGATTGGGGTGGCGACTACTACCGCAAACACGGCATCATGATGCCCGAAGATGGTCTTGAGCCATTGCGCCCTAAAGATGCCATCCTCTTTGGCTCAGCTGGCGATCCCCAGATTCCAGATCACATCACATTGTGGGGTTTACGTCTCAAAATATGCCAAGGCTTTGATCAATACGCTAATGTGCGTCCTACTCGCATTCTCCCTGGAATTGAAACCCCATTACGCAACTGCAAACCTGATCAACTGGATTGGGTGATCGTGCGTGAAAACTCCGAAGGCGAATACTCTGGTCTAGGTGGTAGAGCCCACCAAGGCCACCCAATTGAAGTGGCGTCCGATATGAGCGTGATGACACGAGTCGGTGTTGAGCGCGTGCAACGCTATGCTTTCAAGCTAGCGCAATCGCGCCCCCGTAAACATCTCACAGTGATTACTAAATCGAATGCGCAACGTCATGCGATGGTGATGTGGGATGAAATTGCAGTTCAAATAGCCAAAGAATTTCCTGATGTCACCTGGGATAAAGAATTGGTTGATGCTGCCACGGCGCGTATGGTTAATCGCCCTGAGTCCTTAGATACTATCGTCGCCACCAATTTGCATGCAGATGTGCTGAGTGATTTAGCAGCTGCACTAGCAGGTAGTTTGGGTATTGCCCCCACTGGCAATATCGACCCTGAACGACGCTATCCGTCGATGTTTGAGCCAATCCATGGATCGGCTTTTGACATTATGGGCAAGGGACTTGCTAATCCGATTGGAACCTTCTGGTCAGCGGTCATGATGCTTGATTTCTTAGGTGAAGAGATCTTGGGGGCCAAGTTAATGAGCGCTATTGAAAAGGTTACGTCTAACCCAAAATTACATACTCGCGATCTAGGTGGGACCGCCATGATGAGCGATGTCACTAACGCAGTTATTGAGGAGGTATCAAAATGAAGGTATTACGATTTATTAGCATTGTTCTAATAGCATTCGGCCTACTATCTGGAGCAAATGCGCAGCCGTTTCCCGATAAAACTATCCAGTACATCATCCCCTTTCCTGCTGCCGGTGAGTCTGATTTAGTGGCACGCTATCAATCAGACATCTCTGCCAAAAAATTTAAGCAGCCAATGGTGGTCATCAATCGAGCTGGTGCTGGTGGCGCTCTCGTCTGGAGCGCCCTGAATACTTATCCTGCTGATGGCACTACAGTGGTGGGCATTAATATCCCGCATACCATGCTGCAACCCTTGCAAGAAGGTATTCAATACAAGACAGATGATATTAATGCGATCTACTACTATCACTTCACTCCCGATGCCCTAATGGTCTCCGCAGACAGTCCCTATAAGAGCTATCAAGAGTTTATTGCGGCAGCGAAGAAAGATCCCGGAAAACTTTCTTTAGCTGGCTCAGCACAGTTCTCAGCAAATCATATGGCTGTAGAGCGTCTTAATAAATTAGCAGGCGTCAAAATTAATTACGTTCCGTTTAAAGGTACAGGTGATTTAATTACCGCTTTGATTGGTATGCATGTGGATGGCGCGATGGGTTACCTCCCCTTAGCTATTCAGCAAAAAGGTAAAGTGCGCACTCTTGCGATTGCCACAGAGAAACGCAACCCGGCATTACCGGATGTACCCACCTTTAAAGAGCTTGGCCTCAATTGGGTAGATGGCGCATATCGTGGTGTTGCCGTTCCTAAAGCCACTCCACTAGTACTTCAACAAAAATTATCAGACTACTTTGCGCAGTTAAACGCTGATCCTGAGACTAAAAAGAAACTGGAAGACTCCGGGTTTGTGATTGTGGATGTTCCTTTGGCCAAGATGCCAGCCTTCATAAAAGAGAAAACAGCGCAAGCAATGGAAGATGCAAAGAGTGCCGGAATGATTAAGTAAATCTTTTCAGTCTACTTTTTCAAAAGTAAAAAACCACCGAATCACTTCGGTGGTTTTTTTATTGAATGCAACTATTGGATGATTTTCTGAATAGTGCTAGCAAAAAGCAAAAGCCAGAATAGCGGGATCATCCACAAAAGCATTAG
>CAILON010000234.1 GCA_903835865.1 uncultured beta proteobacterium | reverse complement strand
GGCTATAACAACCAAAATACTTACGGTAGAGGCACTTCTTATACGCCTCCAACTAAAGATGCTTTAGGCATTCCCCAGGCTTCAATTACTGGAGCGGCTGCTGGATCAACCTCAGTTTCTTTAGGCAATCAAAATACCGCAGCGCCATCTTTGCAAGCCGGTTTCTTTAAGCATTTTGCGGGCAGTGATTTGATGTGGGGTGGGAAATTTGCTTATAGTTATTTAGGAACTACTTCGAGTTCTCAAAATCAATTGATTCCTCAATCGGGCGGCTTTCAACAAGGTTCAGCTTATACGCCTTTTACAGGAAACTATGTAGTACGCTCCTACCAAAATACGATTAATCATCAAATGTCCTTTATGCCATTCATTGGTAAATCTTTTGAAAAAAGCTATATTTACTTTGGCGCTGGACCAACACTTGCACAAAATAAGTACAACATTAACCAAATTACTGGCTTTGCAGACGTCAATGGCTTAACTACTAGTGTCACTGGTTTGAGTACTCCTGCTAGCTATTCAACTTCTCAATGGACTTGGGGGGCCGGCGCTGTAATTGGTGGAACTTATTTTCTAGATTCAAATTGGTTTTTAGACATGAGTTACACCTATTCAGTTACAGGTAATCCAACTGCCAACTGGGGTGGTGCTTGGGCAGACAACCCAGCAATAGGGGGAACTCGCACTGGTACAAATACAGGTACGAGTTCAGGCAACATAACTACACAAGCAATTATGCTTACTTTAAATAAGGCGTTTTAAAAGTCCAGGAAGTAGTGAAAGCTACACAAACCGGAATTCTTTGGTCCCAGGTTCAAGTCCTGGTGGGCCCACCAGAAATAAAAATACCAACCTTTGGGTTGGTATTTTTATTAGGAAGAATGCAATGGGTTCTGAATAGTTTATTTCAATGAATCTAAAAACTGACAAACTTGTGGGGCGCATATGTCAGGATCAGATGCAGCAGCATGGTAACAATCTTTTTTCATGATAAAAAATTGAGCTTGTGGCAGTTTCTGTTTAATCTCCTCTGGAGTCATCTGGCCTGCAGCTTGGTTAGTTTTCTCCGAGTATTCCGTCATGATGATAAATACAGGGCACTTAATCTTCTCTAGCTCAAGATAAGGCTTCGTTGTAACAACCCATTTTAAATAAGCCTTGGCAGTTGACATAGACGTGGTACCCATCATATCGGACCACCAATCCAGAATATCTTGAGGGGTGTCATAACCTAGTCTTGCCGGCATTGTTTTAGCAGCCCATGCGCGGATTCCATGCTCTTCCATAAATGGAAGCCAGTCGGAGCTTCCTGGAGTAAGCATAGAAGGACAAGTCAGCGCTAATGATTTGACTAACTCTGGTTTAGTAGCAGCTAAGCGCATAGTACTAATAGCGCCGCTCTTTCCAGAGATGATATGGACCGGTCCGTCTGCGATCTTACTGATGAGTTTGGCCATGTCATCGACAAACAAATCAGTACTTAAAGGAAAATCTGCAGATACCTCACCAGTTTTGCCAAAACCGCGGATATCAAATAGTACAAGCCGATATTTTCTAGCTAAGTGAGGAATCCATGCTCTCCAAGCTGTTGTGTTCTCTGTAAAACCATGAACGAACAATATCGTTTCTGGTTTTTTCCATGGGTCGGTAAAGTCATAAACTTCGTAATAGGTGTTTAGATTTTGATCAAGCTGAATGTGGGGCATATAAATCCATGGGGTTATGTAATTATTTGGTTAAGAGGGATTGACGCCGGCTGCTTTTAATGCGCTGCCAGTATTTGAAATGTCCTGTTCAAGGGATTCTTGAAGTGCTTCGGGTGTTCCGCCTAATGGCTTAACGCCTTGATCAAGAAATTTCTTTTGAAGTGCAGGATCTCGAAGAGCTTGATTAATTGCAGCATTCAATTTTCGAATTACATCTTTTGGTGTTCCGGCTGGAGCAAAGATGGCATTCCAACCGCTTGCACTAAATCCTGAAAATCCAGATTCAGAAACAGTAGGAATATTTGGTAGGACAGATAATCTTTCCAGATCCGCAATAGCCAGGGGCTTGACCTTACCAGCCTTGATAAACGCCATCGATGAAATAGGGGATACAAAAGCGGCCTGTATATCTCCACTGATAAGTGCAGTCATTACCTCGGGGTCGCCTTTGTAAGTAATGTGGGTGAGCTTAATACCTGCTTTATCCTCAAAAAGTAACATTGAGAGATTGCCCATACTTCCAAGACCTACAGAACCATAATTTAAGTCGCCCGGTTTTGATTTAGCTATCTGTACGAACTCTTGCAGAGATTTAGCCTTACTATCTTGATTTACCAAAAGTATCTGAGATACGGTTCCGACTTTTGCGATCGCCGCAAAGTCCTTGGTGGTGTTGTAGGGCATATCTTTTTTAAGGCTTGGATTAATGACATGCGCTGGAAAAGACATCAAGATTGTGTAACCATCCGGTTTGGCACGGGCTACCAGTCCAGATCCAATAATGCCGCTAGCACCGGGTTTATTGTCAATAATCACGGGCTGACGAAGAATGACGCTAAGCTGCTCACCCAATATTCTTGCCAAGTTATCAGTTATTCCGCCTGCACCAGCTGGTACTACCATAGTGATTCGTTGATTGGGATAGGCACTACCAACATCCTGTGCAAAAACATTGCTGCACAAGCTAATCAAAGCAAAGAATAAGACCCTTATCATTACTGCCCCCTTTATTTTTTCTGGTTCTACTATAAGGCACTCGCAATTAGATCACTCAAAACTGTAACAGCTAGCTCAAAAGATTGGGTGCAAGACTGAGTATGCATTAAACGATTGAGCCAAAAATTCCAGTCCTGGTGGGCCCACCAGCAAAGAAAATACCAACCCCAAGGTTGATATTTTTTTGAGCATTACTTTAAGTAGCAGTTATAACTACTCCGCTTTTATATTTGCAGATTTAATAATGCGACCAAAATAGCCCATATCACGATTTATTGTATTTGTTAGATCAATCGGAGGACCTCCAAGTACTATCATGCCTTGTTGCTTAAATTGTTCCACTAGAACTGGGTTGGAAAATGCTTTTTGAAGTGCGCCATTAAGTTTCTGAATGATGGGCTTAGGTGTTCCGGCGGGAGCAAAGAATGCTAACCAATTGGTACTTTGGAAGCCGGGCAAAGATTCAGCGATAGCTGGAACTTCAGGTAAAAGTGGGGAGCGCTTTAAACCCCCGTTACCAAGCGCGCGAACTTTCCCAGCTTTAATAAATGGTAACGCAGTAGATACGCTAATAATGAACATTTGTACTTCATTTGTACTGGTGGCTAAAATTCCAGGGCTTCCACCTTTGTAGGGGATGTGAACAATATTAGTACCCGTTTTATCTTTAAATATTTCCATAGCAAGGTGTTGCGGTGACCCAATGCCAGTGGAAGCATAATTTAGCGTTCCAGGTTGATTTTTTGCTAGAGCAATGAGTTCGTTGATGCTATTGGCAGGTAATCCGGGGCTAACAACCAAAATATTGTCTAGAGCCACTCCGAGCATGACGGGCTCCAAATCTTTCTTGAGATCAAACGGAACCTTTTCATATAGCAGTGGATTGGTTGCAATAGAGGCTTGATCAACCAAAATGGTATAGCCATCTGGTTGTGACTTTGCCACCATTGCTCCCGCTACCATTCCAGCGGCACCAACCACATTGTCGACAATGACTGTTTGACCTATTTGCTTACTCAGCTCCTGCGCAGCTAGACGTGCAAATATGTCTGTGCCGCCGCCCGCTGCATAAGGTACGACGAACTTAATCGGCCTATCAGGGTAACTATTTGGGGATTGCGAATATGCGTTTGAGAATGCGCTTAAAGTAAATAGGATGAGGAGAAGATGTTTGATCTGGCCGAGAAATTGAATTTTCATGAATTGTTGGCCTCTCTATTAAGTCGTTGTTAATTGAATGTTGAAGCGACTCTTAAAGGCCTTCTGTAGTTGCTCAAACATAACGCCTACTCGAATAACTGAAAAATCACTAAAATCAATAATAGTGCTGGAGCGTCCTAGATCATTGTGATACTTAGACAGACCATAATCCGCTACTAGATCCACCGCATTTAGAACTTCAGATTCAATATCCTCAGCACGGTATTTACTGCCCATTAGAGATGTATTTGCGGAAGATCCGAAAACTGGCATCCCCATCTCCCAGGATTGGCGAACCAGCTCATCATGAAGTACTCCTGCATTAAGTAGCATATCGATCGTCCCGCCCTTTGTCGAATTCTGAAGCACAAATGAGTCTACATTTTTAAAAAAGGAATGGTTTGGCTTATAGGGAGCTACTACCGAGAAGGGTAGCCTTTCTTGCTCAATGACTTCACGAATCATGCTCCTTTTTTCATTCGGAAGAATATGAATCTCATTGCTAATTTCCCAGTTAGAAAAAAACCCGCTAGGTTTTTCATAGCTCCGATTTTTTGCTTGGAATATGCGTTTGATTGCATTTTCCTTGCTGCCAATTACGGCATAAGCTACATCTAGTCCAATTACGGCAACCCCGCCATTCTTGAGAACGGACAGAATTTCTACAACATCATTTTTTACCTGTTCTGCAGCAATGGGGTCATGTGTATTTAAATGGGCTGGGCTCGGTTTGATAGTTTTTGGCATAAAAGTCCTTAGCTTTATCTGGTTCACCTAGAAAATATAGCATAATTGTGTACAATTATTAGAATTTATCTGGTAAAAAGTGAGTTAAACGGATTAATTGTATACAATAAGACATGGAAACCACTGCATCACGCATATATAAGCAAATCAAAGGGCGCATTGTGGATGGGCAATATCCCTCTGGAATGCGTGTGGTGGAGCAATCCATCGCCGAGGAATTCAGTAGTTCTCGAACCCCGGTTCGAGAGGCGATGCGTAAGTTGGCATCAGATGGTTTTTTGGTATTTACTCCCAATAGCGGTACGGTGGTTCGCTCATGGACAGCTGATGAGGTTCGAGAGCTATTTGATTTACGAGCCTTAATTGAAGGGGAAATAGCAGATCTTGCGGCTCTCAAAATTTCACCCGAAGAAGTTAGCCAGCTAGAAAAATTGCAGGAAAAAATTGAAACCTTAGTCATTGGTAATGCTGCAAATAAATTGGCAGAGATTTCTGGATTAAATCGCGAGTTTCATCAAATTATTGCGAGGGCTGGAAAAAATGATCGGCTGCTATTGATGCTGGCTGGAGCAATTGAGGCGCCAATTATTCATAAGACATTTCGTAGTTACTCAGATAGAGAAATGCAACGCAGCCTGCATCATCACCGTGAGCTTATCGATGCATTTATAGCACGAGATGGGGCATGGGCTCGAAGCATTATGAGTAGCCATATTCATGCAGCAAAGAACTCGCTTCTCGGGTCAAGATAAAGAGCAATTATTAGTAATTTGGGATAAAGAATGAAAAAAAGAAAATTAAAAGAGCAAATTCAGAGTGGGGAGCTAATTATTGCGCCTGGAATTTATGATGTGGTTTCTGCATTGATGGCTGACCAAATGGGGTTTGGCGCGCTGTATGTAACCGGTTATGGCACGGTCGCCTCATATATGGGAATTCCAGATGCAGGAATAGCCACCTATACAGATATGCTACATCGCATTTCAAGATTTGCTGAATTAACACAAACTCCAATTATTGCTGATGCTGATACTGGATATGGTGGTCTTTTGAATGTGGCTCACACAGTGAGGGGTTATGAAAAGGCGGGCGTTGCAGCAATACAGTTGGAGGATCAGGAGTTTCCAAAGAAATGCGGTCATACCCCAGGCCGCAGGGTTATTGCTGCGGAAGAGATGGTGAAAAAAATCAAAGTTGCGTGTGATGCAAGAGCTAGCGATGATTTTTTAATAGTGGCTAGAACCGATGCCCGCTCAAGCCTGGGAATCGATGAGGCGATTTCTCGAGCACAAATGTATGCGGATGCTGGTGCGGATATTCTTTTTGTTGAATCTCCTGAGACTGAAGAGGAAATGAGAAAAATATGTGGGAATATAGATAAGCCTGTTTTAGCAAATTTAGTTCCTGGAGGAAAAACTCCAATGTTATCAGCCAGTCGCTTGCAGGAGATGGGTTATGCAATTGCGATTCATCCTGTCACTGGTTTTTTGGCCGCAGCACAGACGCTTGAGAAATCTTATTCGGAATTAAAGATAAGCGGTAACTTAGATTCTAGTATCGACCTGTATTCATTTGCAAAATTTAATGAATTAATTGGCTTTCCTGCAGTTTGGGAATTTGATAAAAAATATGCAGAGTAGTTGATAGGGGAAATAAAATGTTATTTAGATTTTTACTTTTTTTCTGGCTAGTATTGGGTGCGAGCCTAGTAAATGGCCAGAGCAATTCAGATCAATATCCAAATAAGCCAATCAAAGTCATCGTTCCTTTTGGCCCCGGAAGTAGCGCAGATGTTTTGGCGCGCATTTTTTCAGACAAAGTGGGGCAGCGATTAAAGCAGCCTCTAGTCATTGAGAATCGCGTTGGCGCAGGGGGAACAATTGGCACGGCGTACGTTACAAAGGCTGCACCAGATGGATACACTTTGCTCTTCACAACATCATCTCCATTAACAATCAATCCTATCGCGGACAAAAATATTACTTATAAAGTTGATTCTGAGCTAACACCAATTGCAGTGCTAAATACGATTGGATTAATGCTGGTATCTAGCCCAAATATGCCGGCTAAAACGCTACCTGAACTAATTGCTTATCTTAAAAAAAATCCAGGTAAGTATAGCTACGGAACCAATGGTAATGGTAGCTACTCTCACATGTGCATGGAGCTATTTAAAAAAGATTTGGGATTGGATTTAGTACACATCCCCTATAAAGCAGCGACTCAGGCTGAAACGGATGTGATTGGTGGCCAAGTAACCTTGATGTTTGATGCAGTTACAACTGGCGGGGAGTTGGTCAAGTCTGGAAGACTAAAGTCTTTTGGTATTAGTTCGCGCTTACCAGATCCCTTATTCCCAGCTCAAAAGCCCATAGCTTCGCAGGGTATTCCAGAGCTCAAAAATTTTGATGTGACAGCATTTACAGGTGTGCTTGTACCTAGCGGCACGCCTAACTCTATCGTATCAATATTAAAGAATGCATTTATAGAGGTTCTTTCTGATGCGCAGTTTCGTTCTGAAATGGCTCAACGCGGTATACCGCTGGTAGAGCCGCAAGCGGCATTGTTGATGGAAAAACTGTTGGCTGATGATCGGGTGAAATGGTCGGCATTGGTGAAATCAGCAAATATCACTCTTGAGTAAGCCTTGGATTAGGTGGCGGTCAAAGTTTTACAAACCAGAATCCTTTGGTCATAGGCTCAAGTCTTGGTGGGCCCGCCAATCAAATTAACGACTTAGGGGGAAATTCCTAAGTCGTTTTTCTTTGTGCGCTACTAAGTGTGTAAACCATCTCCACGCACCTTCCATAGCATCCTCAATAGATATATAGGTTTGCTGGTGGAGCAATTTTAAAATATTCCATGGGCGCCCAGTACGGATATAAATACTGTCACCAAGCTAACCGTGAGTAGTATGACGTGAAGTAGTAAAGTTACCTGCAGGGTGCGCTTGGGGTTCTGGCTATGTTTTCCATGCCTTTTTTCCAGTATTGGCTCAACGATAAAAAGTGCTAGTGTAAATATCAACCACACTAATACCATGGCATGCATCCAAAAAAACTGCTTCTGAGTAAATCTCCCCCAGGCACTGAGTTGATCAACCATGTAAAAGCCGCTCATTCCGGCAATCAGAACCATCCACTTGGCAATTTTGGCAAAGCGTTTCTCGATCAGATGAAAAATAGATTCCAGTTGGGCAAATCCATACTGAGATTTAATTGCTGGAAGTATGACCGCGGTAACAAAGCTAACCCCACCTATCCAAATGACAATGCTCACTATGTGAATGGCTCGCGCGATAGTAAGGCTATTCATTTATGTTCTGCTTTCTTCAAATTATGAAAAGAGTCTCGATCATCAAGCCCCCAGCTTTCCCAACCATCCCCAAACAGTTCATGGGGATGTTGCGTTCTATCAGAACCATTTCCGCAGGCCAGTGATTTTGATGGGCAATACCTCTCACAACCCCAACATACTCGTTCTGGGTGTGGTGGATTCAAAGGGAACTTTTTTAGCAAATCAATCACTGGATGTATTTAAGCGCATGTTTTACTCCCAGCATTTGATTTATAGCAAAAGAACTCTGCATTTCAAGGCTTTAAAGAAGGCCTATTAAATGGCATAGTTCTATAGAGCTATTTCAATAACTCATGGTTGCGGGGAGAATTCACAAAGCTATAAACAATAGAAATTTGAATCTTTAGCTTATGGAGTTTGACTGTATATGAAATACCAAGTTGATTTTGAGCAATTGGCCAATGTGATGGGTGACGGTGTAGTAATTTCAGACGCCGAAGGCAAAATAGTTTTTTGGAATTCGGCTGCTGAAAGAATTTTTGGTTACACAGCCAATGAAGCTTTAGGAAAAAGCCTAGACATCATCACTCCGGAACGTTTTAGAGAGCGGCACTGGGATGGGTACAAAAAATCCATGGAAACGGGGACAACCCGTTATGGATCTACCCTGCTGACTGTCCCAGCTCTTCACAAAGAAGGCAAAGCCTTATCGATTGCTTTTACGGTAGCCATGCTTACCAATGACGAAGGCAATGTAGAGGGTATAGCAGCTATCGTGAGGGATGATACCGCACGCTTCCAAGCGG
>CAILON010000233.1 GCA_903835865.1 uncultured beta proteobacterium | reverse complement strand
TGTAAACAAGCAATTTTCCACATAATGATAGTATTTCTCATAATGTGGTATTTTATTGCAGTGCAAATCAAATAAACCGCTGTGTAACAAAAGCGTGAATTGAGGGTTCAATGAGGCAAAATGACTCTCATTCATGAAATTTTCAGCATTCTCCATCTGGCAACTTAGTCCCTTTAAATGGCTCCGCAAAATCCGGGGCTTTAGGCTGGTTTACACCCCTCTATTGGCAATCGTGCTTTTTACAGCAGTAATGGGCGTTATTTTGGGGACCTTACAACTGCAGGAAAAAAGCCAGCAAGAGTCCGCCCTCTACCGTGAACTTTCTTTCGCTAAGCAACGCATTCAACTGCGTTTTGCAAATAACACGGATGCATTAATTGCCATCAACCGCGAGATCGTAGTCGCCTCTGACCAAGCCAAACTGTTACAAATTGCCTATGATCAAGCGGATGATCTGGTGTTTAGCAACCATGAAATTGTCAGAATCATTTGGCTTAATGCAAACAGTCAACGCCAATGGATGGTGCCTCCGACTACTGCAAAAACAGATTGGATTAATGAAGCTCAAATTGCTCCCGCAATCAATGAAGGTCTCAAAACAACTATTGCTCTGAGTCGCGTCACCAATAGAGCTGCCTTTAGTCCATTCATCTCGCTCAACTTATCTAACGAAGAGCCTCTAGCCCGAGAGAGAAAAAATGTTTTTTGGCAAGTGGTTCCGAATATTGCTGGTGGCGAGATTGTGGGCTATTTAGCTGCTCTCTATACCACCCAAGGAATATTAGATGTTATCCCCGGTGATCTCAAAAGCCAATATCGATTCGCGCTATTAACTGATAACGAAAAACTTTTGGCAATCTCATCCGATCGAGATACCCCTAAAAGAGCGTTTAGCACTCAAATCAGTTTGGATATGGGCGTACTTAGCCCTAACCTTACCTTGCGAATTGATACCTATCCACCGCCAACCAATCTGACATTCCGCATGCTCATTGGAGTTGTCATTGGTTTGTGTGCTTTCGTCATTTGGAGTTTGTGGTCCGTCTTAAAACAAATGCAAGTGCGTCAAGAGGCTGAAGCCAACTTGCGTACTGAAACTAGCTTTCGTAGCGCCATGGAGAATTCCACCCCCGTGGGAATTCGTGCACACGACATGGAAAAACGGATTACTTATGTAAACCGAGCCTTCTGCGAAATGACGGGATGGACCGCCAAAGAGCTCGTTGGCCTTTCCCCGCCATTCCCCTTCTGGCCAGAAAGTAGAAGGGATGAACTCATAGAAAAAATGAATCGGGCCCTAAGTTCTGATGGGATTAAGACGGGCATTGAAGGCACAATCCTGCGTAAAGATGGATCGCTCATCCAAACACGCACTTTTATCGCGCCGTTAATTAATGAAAAAGAGCGTCAAAGTGGCTGGGTGACTTCTCTGATTGATATCTCTGAGCCTAAGAAAATTCGTGAAGAATTGGCCGCCTCTCAAGAGCGCTTCACAACAGTTCTAGAAGGATTGGATGCTGCGGTTTCTGTAGTTGCACTCGAGACCGATGAGTTGTTGTTTGCCAATCGCTTCTACCGTGAAAATTTTGGCAATGATTCCAAAGGTCACTTCCACTTAATTGGCAATGAGGATAGCAACAAAACCTTACGTAACATCGCTGAGGATTTACAAGATTCACCGCCAGGTATTCCGACCTCCTTTCTTTATCAAGAATCTGAAGCGGAAGAAATTGAATTGTCTGACGGAAGCAATCGCTGGTACGAAGTTCGCACACGTTTTATTCCCTGGGTTGATGGCCACCTAGCGCAACTCCTTATTGCAACTGAAATCACGCAACGAAAAGAGGCAGAAGATCTGGCGCGCCAACAAGAAGAGCGCATGCAATTTACCAGTCGCCTCACTACTATGGGTGAAATGGCATCTTCACTTGCGCATGAGTTAAACCAACCCCTATCTGCAATTTCAAACTATTGCATGGGTGTGGCAAAACGTCTTGAAGGGCATCTGGACCCCGCTTTAAATAAAGAAATCATGCCTGCACTAGAAAAGGCTTCTGAACAAGCGCACCGTGCCGGAACCATCATTCAGCGCATCCGCGGATTTGTGAAGCGCAGTGAGCCGCAAAGAAAGTCTACTGCCATTAAGGACATCATTAATGATGCGGTAGGGCTCGTAGAAATCGAGGCACATCGCCATCGTCTTAGCATTACCTCAGTAATTGAAGATGATCTTCCTCAGGTTGATTTGGATCCAGTCTTAATCCTTCAGGTACTGGTTAATCTTCTTAAAAATGGTCTCGATAGCATGAGGGAGGCATACCCCCTATCCTCTCGCTGGTCTGCCCCTCCAGTAAACATTAGCGCTGACTTAGACACGAGCATCTTCCCCGCCATGCTCAGAATTCAGGTAACAGACAATGGTGTCGGTATTACAGAATCGGTCATTGAGCACATGTTTGACCCTTTTTTCAGCACTAAATCCGATGGAATGGGCATGGGACTTAATATTTGCCGCTCAATCGTTGAATCCCATCATGGTCGTCTTTGGGCTAAAAACATCATGGATGGCGCACAAACCAAACTGGTTGGCTGCACCTTTACAATACTCTTACCCTTAGAATCAACTGATTCCCTGGACGATGTTTAACCGCAGTATTAACGGAATCAACTTGTGAGACCCGATATGAACTTAAGCGCCGCAAATAAGCCGAATCAAGCAGAAGTTGTCTATGTAGTCGATGATGATGAGGCCGTTCGCGACTCCCTCACCTGGCTACTTGAAAGCAATGGTTATGTAGTTCGTTGTCATGCAAGCGCTGAACGTTTTTTGCAGTCTCTACAAAGCACTGATAAATCCACCATCTCATGCGCCATTTTGGATGTGCGTATGCCTGGCATGTCAGGACTTGAATTACAAGAGCGTTTAATTACTGAGAATCCCCCAATGCCAGTAGCCTTCATTACTGGTCATGGCGATGTTTCCATGGCAGTGTCGACTATGAAACGCGGCGCAGTAGATTTTATTGAGAAACCATTTAAAGAGAATGATCTTTGTGCATTAGTCGATCGCATGTTGAGCAAAGCACGTATTGATTACTCTCAGGCTAGCCAACGCAAGATCGGAAGAGCGTCGTGTAGGGAAAGAGTGTGCCTCTATGTGTAGATCTCGGT
>CAILON010000232.1 GCA_903835865.1 uncultured beta proteobacterium | reverse complement strand
CGACGCTCTAATTTATCCATTACCTCAGGCTTTGAGTCAATTTCCATTCGAATGCGCGAGCCAGCCTCGTCAATCAAATCAATCGCCTTATCTGGCAAGAATCGATCTGTGATGTAGCGATGCGATAACTCAGCCGCTGCCACGATTGCTGGATCGGTAATCTCAATACCGTGATGTAACTCATAGCGCTCTTGCAAGCCACGCAAGATTGCAATAGTTGCTTCAACACTAGGCTCTTCAACCATTACTTTTTGGAAGCGACGCTCTAGAGCGGGATCTTTTTCAATGTACTTGCGGTACTCATCCAAAGTAGTAGCACCGATGCAATGCAACTCGCCGCGAGCCAAAGCAGGTTTGAGCATGTTCCCAGCATCCATTGCGCCATCACCCTTACCAGCGCCGACCATCGTATGAATTTCATCAATAAAGATGATGGTCTGACCCTCGTCTTTAGCGACGTCGCTTAATACTGCCTTAAGGCGCTCTTCAAACTCTCCGCGATACTTAGCTCCAGCTAATAGCAAGGCCATATCCAATACCAAGACGCGTTTGTTTTTTAAAGTCTCCGGCACTTCACCATTCACGATGCGTTGAGCTAGGCCTTCTACGATGGCGGTTTTACCCACCCCTGGCTCACCAATGAGCACGGGATTGTTTTTTCCACGACGTTGCAAAATCTGGATCGTGCGACGAATCTCATCATCACGACCAATGACGGGATCTAACTTGCCAGCACGAGCGCGCTCAGTTAAATCCACGGTGTATTTCTTTAAGGCTTCACGTTGACCTTCAGCATCTGCACTATTCACTGACTCTCCTCCGCGCACTAAATCAATAGCCGCTTCTAACGATTTACGATTTAACCCATTCTCACGAGCAACTTTGCCTAGCTCACCCTTGTCATCTGCTATGACTAGCAAGAACAACTCGCCAGCAATAAATTGATCATTGCGCTTATTGGCTTCTTTTTCACATAAGTTTAGCCAGTTACTTAAGTCGCGCCCTACTTGAACCTCGCCGCTAGTGCCTTGCACTTCTGGCAAATGACTAATGATTTTTTCTACGCCTTTTTCAAGGCCCGATACATTCACTCCAGCCCTGGTTAACAAACTCTTAGCGCCACCATCAGAATCGCGCAACATCGCCAACAGTAGATGTGCTGGTTCGATATATTGATTATCTTTACCTAAAGCTAGGCTTTGCGCCTCGCTAAGGGCTTCTTGAAATTTGGTTGTTAATTTATCTATTCTCATTTTGTGTATCCCATCGATTCCATGAATATCTATCTATAGAATATAAGGGCAATATTGCCAATTTCAAGCTTTTATAGCCCTTTTAACCCTAAATTCTCATATTTTGACCTGGCTCGTTTACCTCCTGAAGTGCTCAGATGGCAGCTTTTATGCTGGCATTACCAACCGACTTGAACATCGGCTAGAAGCCCATAACTCGGGGCAAGGTGCGCGCTATACACGATCACGTAGACCGGTAATCCTTTTGGCAACTCAAGAGCATCCAGATCGCTCTGAAGCTTCTAAGGCTGAAGCTAAATTGAAACAATTGCCTAGATCTGAAAAACTAGCCTTCTTTAAGATTGGCTAAGTAGCGGCTACTTCTTTTCCCAGCGAGCCATTGCGGCATCGTCAGTCACACGGGCATCGATCCAACGGGTACCTTCGGGGGTGTTTTCTTTCTTCCAGAATGGCGCTGCTGTCTTGAGGTAGTCCATGATGAACTCACAAGCAGCAAAAGCCTCTCCCCTATGAGCGCTGGTAACAGCAACCAAAACAATTTGATCCTCAGGAAGTAATGGGCCAATGCGATGAATCACTAAAGATTGATATATGTCCCAACGGGATTTAGCCTGATCCACAATTTCTTGAAGGGCTTTTTCAGTCATGCCTGTGTAATGCTCTAGGGTCAGCTCTTGAACTTGACTGCCCTCATTCATATCACGCACGGTACCTAAGAAACTGACGACAGCACCTACTCGCGGATCACCTTTGCGGATCGCTGCAATTTCAGTACTGACATCAAAATCTTTTTCTTGGATACGGATGGTCAATTTATCCTCCAGTTACCGGCGGGAAAAAAGCAACTTCAGCACCCTCTTGCAAGGGAGTATTGGCATCTACCATGTGATGATTTAACGCGCAGCGTAGAACCTTACCTTCCGCGAGAACATCTGCCCAAGCGCCTCCCCGTTCAGCTAAGTACAAGCGGAGTTGTGCAATGGTTTTCACAGAATCCGGCACAGAGAGATCCTCTTCCGATACCTTGAGGGCCTCACGTAAGGAGGCGAAAAATTTCAATTCAAGTTTCATGTGGTAATCGTAAACCGATTAAGCCAGTAATGCATTAAACGGGATGTACTTCACTAGATCGCCGGCCTTAATAGGCTGGCCTGGAGGGCAATCCACCAAGCCATCACCCCAAGAGGCACTAGTAAGTACTCCGGAACTTTGATTGGGAAATAAATCCAACCCACCCTGACCATTCACCTTGACGCGTAAGAATTCATTTCGGCGATCAGCCTTGAGCCAATCAAAATCAGCCCGCATTAGATAAGACTGCATGGGACCGATATCGCGCCCCTGTAACTTCAAAATAAATGGACGCACAAATAATAGGAAAGTCACAAAACTAGAAACTGGATTTCCCGGAAGACCAATAAACCAAGCTTCACCATCGGCAGACTTCTCAGATCTACGCACCGCTCCAAATGCAAGGGGCTTACCAGGTTTAATGGCAATTTGCCAAAGATCTAATCTACCTTCGGCTGTTACGGCAGGTTTGATGTGATCTTCCTCACCAACCGATACACCACCCGATGTGATGATGAGATCATGATCTTTACTTGCTTGGCGCAATGCTTGTTGAGTTGCGTCCAAACGATCGGGAACAATACCAAGATCCGTGGCATCACAACCCAGAGATTTTAGACATGCCAACAAAGTATCGCGATTGGAGTTATATATTCCGCCTGGTTTCAGTGGCTCACCAGGTAAAGCCAATTCATCGCCCGTAAAGAATGCAGCAACTTTAACGCGGCGTTTTACATTTAAATGGGTCAGGCCTGCAGAGGCGGCTACACCCAGCTCTTGAGGGCGCAAAAATGTTCCCGCAACTAACGCAGTTTGACCTGCGGTTAAATCCTCACCCCTGCGGCGGATCCACTGTCCATAGGTAGGTGCAATATTAACTTGCACCTGATCGCTTGCGCCTTCGGAAATCACGCAATCTTCTTGCATCACTACCGCATCAGCACCAGCAGGAATGGGAGCTCCCGTAAAAATTCGAGCGACAGTGCCCGACTCTAATTGCGTCCCCATCGAACCCGCTGGAATACGCTGAGCAATTTTCAGAGTTTGCCCTGAAGTAGCAGTATCAGCGCAACGTACTGCATAACCATCCATGGAGGTGTTATCTAAAGGGGGGACATCGACCAAGCTATTCACACTCTTAGCTAGCACGCGACCCAGAGCCGCCTGCATCGGAACATCTTCACACTGCTCAACGGCCTTAGCATGTGAGAGCAGATGATCTAAAGCCTGCTGTGCAGTTAACATCGGTGGCT
>CAILON010000231.1 GCA_903835865.1 uncultured beta proteobacterium | reverse complement strand
GGAGTCTAGAGCCAACTTCGCTTTAATTCGCTCATCAAAACCCTGGCTTGTAGAAATAAGATCTTCTAAGCGATCGCCCGTCCATTTAATGGAGCGCCTCAACTTATAAGCAAGAGCACAAACAATCATCTCCTCCGGGTAGAGGGAAGTCTTGCCCCCAAATCCACCGCCTACATCTGGAGAGATTACATTAAATTTGCTGCCAGGCAAGCCCAATAACTCTGCAAGGGCATCACGAATAATTCCAGGAACTTGACTAGAGCTAAAGAGTATCAAGGTATCACGACTTTTTTCATACTCAGCAAGATAGACCCGATTTTCCAGAGCCATCGGAGTTTTACGATGAAAGCGAAACTCTCCTTCAACCACAATGGGTGCCGTTTTGAGGGCTTGATCGATCTCCCCTTTCGCAAAGGATCTTTTAACCAAAATATTACTGATAAGATCTTCATGCAATAAAGGTGCGTTAGCTTGACTAGCTTTAACGGGATCATTTTCAATTTCTAGAGGCTCCAGCTGAACCTCTAGCAAATTCAGCGCATCTTCTGCGATGTACCGATCTACTGCTAGGACAACTGCAATTGGTTCGCCAACATAACGCACCACACCATTAGCCAATGGATAAATAGCAGTTGATTGATAGTCGGCCATTCGAGAGGTAGCTACTGCAGGCTGAATGCGATCGGCAATATCATTCCAGGTATAAACACCAAATACTCCTGGCAAGTTTTTAGCTTTTTCTGAATTGATCGAGACTACTCGAGCATAAGGCTTATCACTACGATAAACACTCATATGTAGTCCATTTACGAAATCAATATCGTCAACATACCTACCCATGCCGCATAACAAACGGGCATCCTCTGTCCGCCTTACTGCCTGACCTACGAGTTTTTCCCCTGAGCCACTTTTGACGGGCTCATACCCACGAATATGCTCAAGAGGTACAAAAATCTTACTCATAGAATGCACTCCCCTTACGCATTGACTGCCATTGCTCATCATCATGACCAAATAACACTTGTGCGCCACCGGCCTGGATTCGCCTTACTTCATTCATTGATGCCAGAGATAAATCGGGGTTCCAAGTATTTTTGGGATTTAACTCGAGATCTAAGTTCGCCTTCATTGGGACAGCATCTGATGCCAATAGAAATGATCCGTCCTTATCTAGGTTGACCATCGCTCCAATCATGCCGGGCGTATGGCCTGGCAAAGGAAGTAGTACTACCTTTTCATTGCCAAGTAAATCATGCTGACCAGTAATAGTTTTAATTTCATTGTCTTGTTTCCAATCCTTAGGAACATAGCCTTTTTGTAAACCATCCTCTGCTTGAGCAGCCTCTAATTCAAATAGATGGCAGAAAATAGTTGCACGTTTGAAGAACTCATTACAACCACAATGATCTGAGTGAAAGTGGGAGTTAATCACAACATCAATATCTTCAGGTTTTAGACCAATCACATTGAGTTGATTGATTAGATTATCTTGTGGCGCATTAATGGGAACCATCACTTTAGCCATTGAGCCCCAACGATCTTCTGCATTCTCAGCAACAGAAGGATGGCAACCTGTATCAAATAGGATATTGCCTTGCTCATGTCTTATTAAATAACAAGTTACCGGGAGTTCAATGGTTTCAGTTTTATCTGCCGTTGGCATATACACACTTTTGCGCATTCTTAAACGACCGCCAGACAAAGCATGCATTTTCATAATGATCCCTCTATTCTTGGAGAGATATCCTGAATACTAATTTCACCGGTATCACGCTTATGAGCACATTCGCGAACAGCATCAACGATTCCTTGATAACCAGTACAACGGCAGAGATTTCCTGACAATAATTCCCGAATTTCTTCGTCTGTTTTGAGAGGATACTTCTGCAACATCTCTGTAGCCGTCATCAACATGCCAGGCGTACAAAATCCACACTGCAGACCATGATGCTCATTAAAGGCCTTTTGCAAAGGATTTAATTTTTCAGGAGAACCCAAGCTTTCAACAGTGCTAATTTCCAAGCCATTCGCCTGAATAGCTAACATCAGGCACGATCTTGTACTAGCCCCATCAACCAATACAGTGCAAGATCCGCAAACACCATGCTCACATCCAACGTGCGTCCCTGTTAAGCCTAAATGAATACGCAAGTAATCCGATAAAAGCAATCTAGGATCGACCTTACCTTCATGGACAACCCCATTCACAACTACCCATAAAGTAACTTTTTCAATTTCACTCATATGATGTTTCCACAGACGCCATATTCCAGGCAAGCTTTAAGGTTTTCTTTAGTAATTCACCTGTCAAATGTAGGCGATAGTTAGCTGAAGCATGCAAATCAGTATTAGGTGTCAGAATTGAGGAGAGTGAATGCGCTGCGGCCTCACACAGATCATCCGAATAGGGTTTAGAAATCAGTAACTGCTCAATCTCATTAAGCCGTAGAGCGGTCTCGCCAACACCCATAGCAGCTAATTTTACCTTTTGAATTTTATTTTCACTGTTCTTACTTAACAAAACCCCAACTGCTGCTAAAGCAAAGTCTCCATTACGCTGGGCAAACTCCTCAAACGCCCAACCCGTACATTGCGCTAACTTTGGAAAGCTAATTTTTGTCAAAATTTCATCATCATCCAATGCTGTTGATAAAGACCCAGCAAAGAAGTTTGATGCGGGTATTACACGCTCCCCTTTAGTCGACTCGCAATAAATCTCAGCATCTAATAGCAAACTGAGCATGGGATATTCTGCCGCAGGGTCGGCATGGGATAAGCTACCGCCAATGGTTCCTTTATTTCTGATAGCTAAATGGGCTACATATTTTAAAGCCTCATGCATTACTGGAATGTAATCTTTTATTAGCTGTGAACTACCGACAGTGGTATGGCGAGTAAGTGCACCTATCACAATTCG
>CAILON010000230.1 GCA_903835865.1 uncultured beta proteobacterium | reverse complement strand
TTTTTGATTGGGGTATCTGGCGCGTTGGCCGAGTGGTTAGGCAGGAGCCTGCAAAGCTTCGTACGGGGGTTCGATTCCCTCACGCGCCTCCAGTAATTTGCCTTGACGATTTAGGGACATTCCCTAAAATGGTTTTATTCAATTGCTAGGTAAATAGATTATGAATTTCTCCATCTTTTCTAGAGGCAGCATCACTGCAGTTTTGCTTTCATTGATGTTGCTTGCATGTGCATCTTCTGGTGATTCATCTAGCGCCACCAGCGAGGCTCAAGAGATCCAGGCACAACTGCTGGGTGATATGCCATTACCGGCAGGCTCAAAAATTCTCAGCGCTGAGTCTTTGATTATTGGACGTGGCGATAACTGGGTTGGTAGGGCAGTTTTATCTGGCGTACAAAATTCAACGGATATTTATGCTTTCTTCCAAGCTGAATATCCTAAAGCGGGTTGGACTACAGTAAGCGCAATCAAAGCAAAGACGAGCATTCTTGTTTTTACTAAAGGTGATCGCACTTCTACCGTGGAATTAAATGACGGTTCTTTTACTGGACCTAAAACATTAATTACGATTACAGCATCCCCTAAGAATGCAAACGTCATTCCCCCTAAAAAATAAGTCTAGAAAATAAACCTTCGATGCAATAAAAAAAGACCTCTAAAAGAGGTCTTTTTCTTTAGCGCCAATGCTTTATAGGCCTTCAGCCCTAATGAGCCCTACAGCCTGCCCTTCAATGGCAAAGTTGGGTTGGCGGCTATCAACCACAATATTTTTGAAGTCTGGATTTTCTGCTTGCAGTTCAATGACCATGCCATTTGCAGTTTTCTTTTGCAGCCAGCGCTTCACGGTGACTTCATCGTCAAGACGAGCAACCACAATATCGCCATTGCGAACTTCAGTGGTTTTTCTCACGGCCAAATAATCACCATCTAAGATACCTGCATCTCGCATGCTCATACCTTTTACTTTTAATAAGTAATCTGCGCCCTTACTAAACAAGCTCGGATCAATTGGGACTTGTTTTTCAATATGTTCAACCGCCATGATGGGGGAGCCTGCAGCAACACGACCAATTAACGGCAATGTGAGTTGTTGTAGTGCGCCTGATGGCAATGACATCTGCCGATATTGATT
Source organism: uncultured beta proteobacterium (assembly GCA_903835865.1). GTDB lineage: Bacteria > Pseudomonadota > Gammaproteobacteria > Burkholderiales > Burkholderiaceae > Polynucleobacter. The sequence goes on along the minus strand of CAILON010000230.1, from coordinate 503 downwards.
GGAGTGATGTGTTTGATTAAAACGGTGGGGAATGCGAATGCCGCGTGAGGTTCCTGGGGTGAGTTCGATGTATCCCTTTTTTGCCAGCGCACGCAAATGCTCTTCAGCAGCATTGGCGGATGCAAAGCCAAGTTGATTTGCAATTTCTGCGCGGGTAGGTGGCAAGCCACTTTCATCAATCGCTTTAGCAATTAATTCCAAGATCTCGCTCTGACGGGGAGTGAGCTTAGGGAGGGCAGTCAGCTCCTCGGGATAATCGACTGTATTTATGTCCATACTGGGATTGTATACAGCAGTATTTAAGAATTCAAGGACTTTTGGCAGGGGGATAATTGAAGGATGAGCTCAAACCTAATTCATCCTGAAAAATCACCCCATATTCTGGTCTTAGGAATGGGCGGAACTATAGCTGGACTGGCCTCTGCCCCAGAAAACCCGCTGGAATATGCCGCCGGGCAGGTTGCTGTGGAATCGCTGGTAGAGCATATTGAATCTGCCATTCC
>CAILON010000229.1 GCA_903835865.1 uncultured beta proteobacterium | reverse complement strand
GATGAGCCTTTTGGTGCTCTAGATGCATTAACGCGTGGGGTGATTCAGGATGAGCTTCTGAAAATTTGCAGTGAAACCCAGCAAACGGTTTTTATGATTACGCACGATGTTGACGAAGCCATCTTATTAGCCGATAAGATCATGTTGATGAGTAATGGACCCAATGCTCGCATTGCCGAGATTGTTGTCAACACCTTGCCTAAAGATCGTAAACGCGCTAACTTACATCATGACCAGATGTATTACCCCATGCGCAACCATTTGGTGGATTTTCTAGTCAACCGCTCAAAAGATCTACAGGCAAAAGGATCTGCTGGAGGACTTGATGGATATCAGCCTACTGTAGTTCGTCCTGGCATAGATACGCCAATTACCCAATAAGTTAAAACTTCAAATAAGGAGAAAGAAATGGATCGTTCAGTAGTTACACAAAAAATTATCGAAGCTAAAGTGCGTAAAGGCATGAAGTGGAGCGATATTGCTAAAGCAATTGGTGAGTCAAAAGAATGGGTTACCGCAGGTTGCTTAGGTCAAATGACTTTTACAAAGTCTCAAGCAGAGGTAGCGGGCAAGTTATTTGATCTGACTGATGAAGAAATGGCTTGGCTGCAAATCGTTCCTTATAAAGGCTCTTTGCCGACAGCCGTGCCAACTGATCCATTAATCTACCGCTGGTATGAAATTGTTAGCGTTTATGGAACAACGATTAAAGAACTCATTCATGAGGAGTTTGGCGACGGCATTATGAGTGCTATTGATTTTTCAATGGACATTCAACGTGAGCCAGACCCTAAGGGGGATCGTGTTCAGGTAGTACTCTCAGGAAAGTATTTGTCCTATAAGACGTATTGATTTTCGTAATACTTAAACAAAAGCCACCCTCGGGTGGCTTTTTTATTAGTCCAGACTGATTTTTGCGTCTTTCGCAACCTTGCCCCAGCGCGACCATTCGGACTCGATCAGTGCATTAGCTTGTGCTGGGGTGCCTGGTGAAGGGTTAATTCCACCCTTGATAAGGCTGGCACGAGTCGCCTCGCTATTAATGACTTTATTCAAGCTTTGATTTAGTGTCTGTATTACTGTTGCAGGCGTACTTTTCGGTGCCACCAGAATTTGCCAGCCACTAATAACAACTAGAACGCCTTGCTCCGAAAGTGTCGGAATGGAATCTGCCGATGAAATACGTTTCTCGGTGCTAATACCTAATATTTTGATGCGACCGCTACTGGCTTGGGGAAGCGCTACTGATAGTGGAACCATCATGGCATCCACATCTCCAGCTGCTACTGCGGTAATCGCTGGTGCCGCTCCCTGAAAAGGAACGTGCACTAAATCAATGCCGCTAGTTTGTTTAAGTTTCTCAAATGCGATCTGTGAAGTACTCCCAATTCCCCAGGACGAGTAATTTAATTTTCCTGGCCGCGCTTTTGCATACTCAATAAACTCAGCTAGATTATTCACTGGCAATTTAGGATTGATTACTAAAGCAAAAGGGAAACTTCCCACTAATCCAACTGCTGAAAAATCTTTGAGCGCATCGTAATTCACTTTTTTATATACATGCGGATTGATAGCCAATCCTTCTGCACCTGCTAAAAGTAGGGTGTAGCCATCTGCTGGCGATTTGGCGACATAGTCGGTGCCAATCATAGTGTTAGCGCCAGGCTTATTTTCCACAATGATCGACTGACCCAATTGCTCGGTTAATCCTTGTGCAATTGTGCGTGCAGATATATCGACATTGCCACCAGCCGTAAAGGGTACGATGAGGCGAATGGCATGGTCGGGAAAAGGGGCTGCATAACTTGCGCCAATACTGGAAGTTAGGAATAAAGATGCGGTTATGAGTTTTAATAGTTTCATGATGAAGGCCTTAGTTATATTTTCCGGCTAATAATGAGCCATACCCCTGAATGTCCGATTTAATACCGGCGATCCTAATGGAGTTCCACATCGTTGCAGCAATACTGGAAATAATTGGTTTTCCTAAATTGGCTTCCGCTTTTTCTAGAGCGTCAATTGTAGGCATCCCAACGCCACTGACAAAGATGGCATCGGCTCCTGAGACATCTACTTGCTTCATGAGTTGACCAGCCCTTTCGGGGGTCTCGTCATAAATGTTTTTGACGCCTGGCAAATTTCCAAAGCTAATAATATTGAAGCCGTATTGCTCCAATAAATTTTTGCAGCGCAGGGTGTTTTGCTCGCTATAGGGTGTGCCAAAGGCAATATTGTTTACCCCGATCTGTCTTAATGCAGTCACTACGCTTCCAAAAGCGGTAATGAATGGCACTTCAAATTTTTTCTGAAGGCGATCGACTAATTTGGCCTCACCATCTTTGCCTAAGGTATAGCTATTAGCTGTATGAGCCATCGCCACTACGCTGGGTTTCACTAATTTCATTAACTCTAGATTTTCGTCTAGGTGGTCGATTTGAGATTGGTTGCGCTCATCTTGTCCTAACAAGCTGCCGGTTTCACCAAAGGCCACCATTCTAGTGAAGTGTAAGGAAAACTCAGGGCGTACCATCTTGATGACTTCGCCCTCGGTATTTGGGTTTCCTGGGGGGATTAAAAATCCAAGGCGTGCAAGGCTTTGCATGAATGCTGTCTCCAATATATTTTTTAAGCTACTTTAGCAGTATTTGAATATGCTCGTGCGGGTCTAAGTGGGGAACTATTTAAACACGGGCAAATGTAACTGCAGTAGAGTAGCCTTACAACAAAAAAAGGAGACAGCAAATGCGTAACTTACAAACTTATAAAGTAATCATCGCCGGTTTAATTGGGACGGGTTTCATATCTGCATCTAATGTAGCAGTAGCTCAAGTCGGATTTCCACCACCCCCACCTAAAGTGAGTCCTGCGGCTGGTGTAATTGATATGCATGTGCACCCAGATCCCGATGTCTTTGGCAGATCTTTGACTGACAATGAGTTAGCAACCATTGCTAGACGCAAGGGTATGCGCGGGATTGTCATTAAGAATCATGTAGTAACCACCAATGATCGCGCTGCACTCGTGATGCAACAAGTCCCAGGCATTGAAGTCTGGGGTGGGATTGTTCTCAATAAATCTGTCGGCGGAGTTAATCCTGCAGCAGTTGAATGGATGCACCGTATGTCTGGCGGTCGTGGCAAAGTGGTCTGGTTGCCAACATTCGACTCAGATAAACACGTGAAGACTCTAGTGGATAAGAATCAATCCGGAATCGTAGTTGCAACAAATGGCCAAGTCACTCCAGAACTAGAAGAAGTTTTAAAAATTATTGCCCGGGAAGATTTAATACTGGCAACCGGTCACATTTCTGCTGATGAGGTAGTGACGGTAGTAAAGCGTGCTAAAGAATTAGGCGTGAAGAATATTTTAATCACCCACGGCTTAACTAATATTCCAGGCTTATCTTTTGAGCAAGCAAAGCAAGTGGCTGCAATGGGTGCCATGATTGAAATATGCTACTTACAATTTATGACAGGCCCAACTGCACAATATAAGTGGATGACCCATTGGGAGAAGGTAGACGCTAGCGTAGTGGCTAGAGCCGTTAAAGAAATCGGCGCAGACCATTTAGTGCTCTCAACGGATTTGGGTCAACAGGGCATGATGACTCCCCCAGACGGCGTTGAGAATGAAATTGCTGCAGTAAAAGCAGCAGGAGTCTCACAATCAGATATCGATAAGATGATGAAAAAGAATCCTGCAAAGCTATTGGGCTTGAAAGATTAAATAGGACGCTAAGGTCAAGACCCATGGACACTTCAAATGTAGATGAGGTAATCAATGCGCGAATGTCTGCGAGGGCTTTCACCCAAGAAATGCCCTCTCGTGAATTGATAGACCATATTTTGGGGGTGGCTAGTAGGGCGCCTTCAGGAACCAATTGCCAACCTTGGAAGGTTTATGTTCTAGAAGGCAAAATTAGGGATGAGCTTTGTAACAAAGTCTGTGATGCCTATGAATCCATTTCTAAAAATCCAGAACTAGGTAAAGACTTTGAAGAGGCTTACAGCTATTACCCGGAGAAATGGTTTAGTCCTTACATTGATCGGCGTCGGGAGAATGGCTGGAGTCTGTATGGTCTGTTGGGAATTGAGAAGGGCGAGAAAGAGAAGATGTTTTTGCAACATCAAAAGAATTTTCGCTTTTTTGATGCACCCATTGGCCTCTTCTTTACGATACATAAAGACTTGGGAATGGGATCTATCTTGGACTATGGGATGTTTTTGCAAAACATTATGATCTCAGCCCAGAGTCATGGCTTGGCAACCTGTCCTCAGGCAGCATGGAATAAATTCAGCAAGATCATCACCCCGATTATTGGCGCTGGTAATGATGAAATGCTTGTCTGCGGAATGGCCATTGGTTATGCAGATCAATCCCATAAGGTCAATACCTTTCAGACACCCCGCGCAAAGGCAGAAGAATTTACTACTTGGCTGAAGTAGTAAAAAAGTGCAAGCTGTCTGCGCTTACGGTTAATATTGATTGTTAAAAGCACATATTTAAATAAGAGGTTATCTTGGACTCAAACAAAAAACCAACTATTGGATTTATTGGCCTCGGGATTATGGGCTCCAGTATGGCTGGACACTTACTGGCGGCGGGCTATTCTGTGAATGTTTATAACCGCTCCAAAGATAAGACTGCTGCATTGGTTGAAAAAGGCGCGAAGTGGTATGACACAGTTGGCGACTTGGCTGCAGACTCCAATGTCATTATTACGATGGTTGGTTATCCGTCAGATGTTGAGGACATCTACTTGGGCGTGGGCAAGATTTTAGATAGAGCTAACAATGCTTATTTGATTGATATGACAACATCGAGCCCTTCATTGGCTATCCGCATTGCTCAAGAAGCTGAGAAAAGAGGCTGTCATGCATTAGATGCGCCAGTCTCTGGTGGTGATATCGGGGCACGTAATGCCAAGCTGTCTATTATGGTTGGCGGCAATCAGTCTGACTTTGATGCAGTTCTACCAATTTTGAAAACCATGGGCGCCAATATCGTATTGCAGGGTGGCCCAGGTGCAGGTCAACATACCAAAATGTGTAACCAGATTATTGTCGCTGGCACCATCATGGGTGTGAGTGAGGGATTGGCCTACGCCAAGCAAGCAGGTCTGGACGCAGATAGGGTGATGGAGTCTATTGGTGGTGGCGCAGCATCAAGTTTTCAGTTGCTCAATTCGGGAGCAAAAATGATTGCAGGAAACTTTGCTCCTGGCTTTTATGTTGAGCACTTTGTGAAAGATTTGGGTATTGCGTTGGATGAGGCTAGCAAGAGTAAGATGGATATGCCCGCTTTATCGCTTGCTAAACGTTTATACGATGAATTAGTAGCCAAAGGATACGCGCGTAATGGCACTCAAGCACTCTATACAAAATATATTCCTGAATAATGATTTGCCAATAAGGCTGTTATGAAGTTTCGTTTACGCCAGATGGAGGGGTTCCGGTCAGTGATGCTCACTGGAACGATTAGTGGCGCTGCGAAAATGCTCTTTATTTCTCAGCCTGCCGTAAGTCGTTTAATTTCTCAGACAGAAGAATCTTTGGGTTATAAGTTGTTCAGTCGGGTAAAAGGAAAGCTGGTGCCAACCCCAGAGGGTGAGGCCTTATATGCCGAAGTAGAAGACTTTTATCAACATGCTCAACGCGTTGATGATTTTGCATCTGATCTATTCCATGGCCCTGCAGGCGTTTTAAATATCTCCTCTAGTCCATGCTTAAGTTATTCAGTAATGCCCGATGCCATTACTCGTTTCTCTAGGCGCTATCCCGGTATTCAGGTCAATTACCACACCACCATGCTCAATAGCATGGCTCAAGAAATTTTGAGTAATAAGGTTGATCTGGCAGTCTCAGTGCTTCCACTAGAGCATATCAATTTGGAAGTGCAGCCATTTCGTAACGGCAGGATGGTCTGCGTTATTCCAGATTTACATCCGCTTGCACCCAAGCAAAAGATTTCATTAGAAGATTTGACTCAATACGAGTTGATTTCACATCATCCATCCATTCAGTTTGGAAAATTGGTACGTACTGCTTTTGAAGCGGCGGGTCTGGACTTTAATTCGCGTATTCATATTCATCAAACGGAGGTGGCTTGCTCACTAGTTCGCGCTGGCATGGGTGTGGCAATCGTCGATGAGTATACGGTTGCTAATGGAGCTTGGGTTGGCTTGCAGGTACGACCTTTAGAGCAGGATATCTTGCTTAAACCCTCCATCGCCCGCTCAGTTTTTGATCGCCAAGGCACGCATGCCGAGAAGTTCATTGAGATACTACTTTCGGGTAACTCATAACTTCATGTTATGGGTAATGCAATAAAAAGCATACTTAAGACCTATTTTGACCTTAATCCATTAACACTAATGGTATATACGGGTTAGCTTTCCGCCACCACTTCAAGTATTGTTTTCTGAAATACAAGAATAGTTGGAGGAGACATGAAGATTGGACTCATTGGAGTTGGCAATATTGGATTTCATTTTGCAAACCGCCTGATTGCTGCTGGATATGAGCTGTGCATTTATGACAAAAGTCAGAAAGCATTAGATCGACTCGCTAGCTCAGGAGCAAAGGTCTGTTCATCCGTCAAAGACTTGGCATCTGAGGTTGAGACTGTATTACTTTGTTTGCCAATGCCCCAAATTGTTGCTGAAGTAGCTGCAGAGGTAGCTCAGGGCAGTAAGGTAAAAGTTGTTGTCGATTTATCCACTACTGGCCCATCTGTTACTAAGCAAGTTTGTGCGATCTTGGAAAAGAATCACATTCCATTGATTGGTTCTCCAGTGAGTGGCGGCATTGTTGCGGCGGAGAAGGGTACTCTAGCAGTAATGGCTTCAGGCCCTCAGGATATCTTTGAAAGTATTAAACCCATACTGTCAGCCTTAGGAAAAAATATTTTTTACCTTGGGGCTGATCCGACCCTAGGTCAGACAGTAAAAATTATCAACAACACTTTGTACGCAACTAGCATGATTGCTAGCTGTGAAGCGTTGGTTTATGGCGTGAAGGCTGGCTTAGATGCAAAGACAATGCTCGATGTCATTAATGTCTCTAGCGGTAGATCCTTTGCAACCCTCGAGCGCATTCCACAGTGCGTCCTAGATCGTAGCTTTCCTGTGCGTTTTACAACAGAGCTCTTACATAAAGACGTGAAGATGTGTATTGATGAGGCAGAAAAATTAGGAGTTCCTATGCAGGTCAATCCTGCCGCTCGTCAGTTCTTGGCCTTTGCTATGTCACAAGGTGATGGGGATAAAGACAACGTATTTCCGATACATCACATTGAAGAATGGGCTGGTGTTGAGTTTGGTAGTAAACCAAATTAATAATCAAATACTGAAGGGCTTATGAAAAAAATCATTGCCATTGCCTGTTTATTTTTATCCCTGGGAGCAAGTGCTGCTTATCCAGATAGAACCATTCGCCTAATTGTGCCTTTTCCAGTAGGCAGCATTACTGATGTAGTGGCTCGAACTTTGGCTGAAAGCATGGGTAGCAACCTTGGGCAGTCGATCGTAGTCGATAACATGGGTGGCGCTAGTGGAATCATTGGCACTAGTGCAGCAGTCAATGCTGCCCCTGATGGCTATACCTTGTTGATGGTAGGTGTAACCACAGGCGCAAGTAACGTAAGCGTTTTTAAGAATCTCAAATACGATCCAAGAACAGATTTCACCCCCATTGGATTGATTGCGGAGGGACCTTTTTTATTGGTTTCATCTACCAGCCTTCCTGTGAAGACTACCAAGCAACTGATTGAGTATGGCAAGAAGAATCCAGATGCCTTGTCCTATGGCTATGGCTCTGGTAGTGCTCAGATGTGTACTGTGCAACTTCTTACGATGGGTAATTTCCAAGCGACAGGCGTTTCCTATCGCGGCGTTCCTCAGGCGATGACGGATTTAATTGGAGGTAGCATTCAATTTACGATTGCCGATTTTGTCAATGGATTAACTGCTTATAAAGCTGGGCAGGTAAACGCATTAGGCGTTACCACCAAAACCAGGTCACCACTTGCACCAGAAATTCCTACCTTAGCGGAGTCAGGCGTACCGGGGTACGACCTTACAGTCTGGTTTGGTTTAGCCGGTCCAGCGAAATTACCGCCAGAAGTCATTTCTAAGTTATCTAAGAGCTTAAATGATGCGCTTACAAATCCAAACTTAAAGAAGCGTTTTGTGACTTCTGGATTGGTTACCTCTGCATCTACTCCACAAGAATTTGGTAAGGTAATCGAATCCGATATCACTAAGTGGGGAAGGATTTTTCAGGCGAGCGGTCTAGAGCAACAATAATTGATCAAAATTTATTTGAAGGAGACAAAGATGTCATTAATTAATATTAGAAAAAAATTACTCTCAGTAGAGACGGTGTATCACGAGCGTGGTCCAGCAGCTAAGGTACCTTTAAAGATTGGCGTGATTGCTTGCGTGATTAAGAACCCGTATGCAGGTCGCTATGTAGAGGATCTTTCAGGTTTGGTTAAAGATGCTCGCGAAATGGCCAATGAGATGGTTGTTGAGTTGATTGATACCTTAGGCGGCAAGGACAAGATTGAGACTTACGGAAAAGGCGCGATCGTTGGTCTTGATGGAGAGTTAGAGCATGGCGCTATATGGCATGAGGCTGGTGGTTGGGCTATGCGCGCCGTATTAACTAATGCGAAGTCGATTGTTCCTGCTGCAAAAGTAGTTGCAGCTGCAGGATATCGTTTGCAAATTCCGCTTCATCATATTGAGGCGTGTTACATACGCAGTCACTTTAATACGATCGATGTTGGCATGGTCGATTCACCACGTCCCGATGAATTAGTTTATGCCTTAGCGATGTCTACCGGTGGTCGTGTACATGAACGTTTGGGCGGCCTACGTGTAGAACAAATTTCTGTTGGTGATGGTCAGCGCTAATCAAGTGATTAGTCAGAAAAGAAGGAGTCATTTCATGAATAAATGGATAGCGATCCTAGCAACTAGTTTGTGGGTTTGTGGTGTCTCTGCTCAAAGTGAATGGCCACAAAAACCCATTACTTTGGTGGTACCACTCTCACCAGGTGGAAGCACTGATATTACGGCGCGTTTGATCGCGCAAAAGCTGAAAGCGCAATTGGGTCAAAACGTTGTGGTCGACAATAAGCCGGGGGCCGGGGGTAACACTGGTGCTCAATATGTTGTTAATGCGCCGTCAGATGGCTATACCTTGCTAATGGCAACTAGCACTTTAGCCACCAATATGTCTTTGTTTAAGAATCTCACTTTTAGTTTGCAAAAAGATCTGGCCCCCGTCTCACAAATTGCATTAATTCCCAATGTGTTGATGGTCAACCCAGATATTCCAGCGAAGGATTTAAATGAGTTTATTAAATTAGCGCAACAAAAAGAGCTCTTTTATGGTTCCGCCGGGAATGGCACCTCACAACATCTATCCGGTGCATTGTTTAATAGCATGATTAACGGGAAGATGACCCACGTACCTTATAAGGGTGGCGCACCTGCCAATGCAGATTTGTTAGCTGGCCAGATTCAGTTAGTGTTCTCCCCTTTAGTTGAAGTATTGCCCTATATTGATAGTGGAAAATTACGCCCATTAGGAGTCACGACTAAGACTAGGTCAGCACGCATTCCCAATGTTCCTGCGATTGATGAAGTGCTTCCTGGGTATGAAGTGGTTCTCTGGAATGGTATTTTGGCTCCAGCAAAAACCCCGGAGCCAATTATTAATAAGCTAGCAGCAGCTATTAAGAAAGTAGTTAATGATCCTGAAGTTCAAAAAACATTTGCTGAGCAAGGCTCAAAAGGTGTTGGCAGTACTCCAGCAGAATTTAGAGATCTCATTGCAGTAGAGATTCCAAAGTGGGGTCGTTTAGTGCAGATTTCTGGTGCAAAGGTTGAATGATCATGAAAATTAAATCTGCACTAGCACCGATGTCTTTAGTTTCCCTACTTACCCTTTCGGCTTGTGCTGGCATCGGAGGCTCTGATAGCTCAAAGTTTCTGTCGATCCAAGATGGTAGGGCGGTATTAGTGGATGGAGTTGGCAAGGTTGGCAAAGGACAAGATACTTTGGCCTTGGTGGAGTTAAGGGATGACAAGCTAAGACTACTTTCGGATTTGGTCATGCCTACATCCTTGGTAGGTCCACCCGCTTCGATCGCAGTCCTGCCTGATAAAAAATATGCTTTGGTTACCGCTGCTACAAAGTTAGATCCAAATGACTCTAATAAAGTGATTTCCTCGGATCTGATTTCTTTGGTGGCCTTAGGTAATGGAAAAGAATCTTTAAAAGTGGTTGACTCTATTTCTTTGGGTGCTGGCCCATCGGGTCTTGCTGTTAACCGTGCCGGTGATCTTGCTTTAGTTCCAAATCGCGTAGGTGGCACAGTCTCTGTTGTCGAAATTAAAGGTCAAAAACTGACTGAGAAGCAAAAAATTACCATCGGTGATAAATCTGGCCCCAGTCAAATTGTGATTGCCCCAGATGGTCGTCGTGCTTTATTAACTCGCGATGGAGATAATCAAATTTCTATCTTAGACATTAACGGTAGCAATATCACCCTGAATAAAAAAACGATATACGCAGGACTCAAACCCTATGGCATTGATATTGATTCGAGCGGTAAATATGCGGTAGTAGGTAATTTAGGTGGGGGCCAAGGCGATGCTGACACTATCAGCTTGATTAATCTGAGTGAAGAGCCTCCTAGAGTGGTTGATACCGTGACAGTTGGGCAAACCCCTGAGGGCGTTTCTTTTTCCCCAAATGGCAAACTGATTGGTGTCACTGTGATCAATGGTAGTAATAAGCCTAAATCATCACCGTTTTATGGTGAAGCTAGTTATAAGTTGTTTGGCATACAGGATGGCAAATTAGAGTATCTATCAGAGGTGAAGGGCGGACACTGGTTACAGGGGCAAGCCTTCACAGCGGATGATCGCAATGTCTTAGTGCAGGACGCATATAACCAAGAGATTCGTCTGTATAAGATTGATGGAAAAAAAGTCAGCGATACTGGCGAAAGACTTAAGATGAAGGCGGCTCCAGCTGCTATCAGGTATTGGAATTAGCGGAGAAGCAATGAAGCCCCTGGCATTAGTATTGGTGTACATCACCGAAGAACATCGTGAGCTGGTCTCCCAGCACTTTGACATGATCTACGCCCCCAATGAAGATTTGGGTAAAGATCGCACCAATGGAGCAGCTCAAATAGCGGCGAGGGGAAAAGATATTCGTGTTGTTTTAACGAATGGCACGAATGGTTTGCTCGAGAGTGAAATCGATGCCATGCCAAATCTAGAGATTATTTGCACTTTAGGTGTTGGGTATGAAAACGTGCCTTTAGATTATGCAAAGTCCAAAGGCATTCGGCTTGCTAATGCTGCTGGGACTAATGATGATTGCGTTGCAGATCATGCTATGGGCATCCTATTAGCTGCCATTCGGAAAATTCCGATTATGAATGCTGGTGTGCGTCATGGTATGTGGCGTGACGATATTCCAAGACCACCCCATGTTTCCTATAAAAAGCTAGGTTTAGTAGGAATGGGCGCCATCGCTAAAAAAATTGCTAAGCGCGCTCAAGCATTTGAGATGGAGATTGGTTATTTCAGTCGTACGCGTCGTGATGAAACGGGTTATCAGTATTTTGATAGCGTGATCAGCTTGGCACAGTGGTGTGATTTTTTGGTGGTTGCGGCGCCTGGAGGAAAAGAAACCTATCATATGATTAATGATGAAGTGCTAGCTGCACTTGGCTCTAAGGGAGTTATTGTCAATATCGCTCGAGGAAGCTTGGTAGATACCAAAGCATTGGCTAGAGCGTTAGCTGGCAATGTGATTGCTGCTGCCGCACTAGATGTGTATGAGAGTGAGCCCAAGCCGCCCCAAGAGTTGCTTGAGTTTGAGAATGCTGTCTTAACTCCCCATGTTGCCGGAATCTCCCCAGAGGCGATACATGCTTCGGTGCAGCGCTTTATTGATAATGTCAATTTACATTTTGCAGGTAAGCCACTACTAACCCCAATCGATGGCATTTAATATTTAAGGAATCATTATGTGGAATGGAATAGAAATTCAGGATCGCGTGGCACCTTCAGTTGAAGGTATTAAAGCTTTGGCTCAGTTTCCAACTTCGATTGTGGGCGATGTCACTGGTCGCCTGATTGGCACCTGCGGGCTTTATCCGGTGAACAAATCCCCTGTAAACGCTTGCGGTAATGCAGTTACGGTGAAAGTACGGTCGGGAGATAATCTCATGATTCATCTGGCACTTAGAATGTTGCAGCCAGGGGATGTTTTAGTAGTCGATGGCGAAGGTGATATTACTCGAGCCCTCTTTGGTGAAATCATGATGAGTGTTGCCAAAGCAAAGGGCGCTGTTGCGGCAGTAATTGATGGCGCGATTCGTGATGTCAATGCTTTTGAGAAAGCGCAATTCCCGTGCTGGGCAAGAGGGGTTAATTTAAGAGGGCCTTATAAAGATGGGCCAGGGGCTGTCAATGTTCCCGTATCTATCGGTGGTCTCATTATTAATCCAGGCGATATTGTTCTGGGAGACTCTGATGGCGTTGTTGCCTTCTCTCCCAAAGTCGCATTAGAAGTTGCTCAAATGGGCAGGGAAAAAGTCGCCCAAGAAGTGGCCACTCTCAAATCGATTAAAGAGGGCGCTTATAACGACTCTTGGATCGACGCTGTTCTTAAATCAAAAGGTTGCTAATGAACTCTCCTACGCAAGGGTTGCAACGCAAGGCTGCTATTGGTCTTTTAGGAGTCATTGCCATAGTACTGTTGGGATTTTCGCAAACCATTTTTGCGCAGGATGCTTATCCCTCTCGTCCAATTAAGTTTATCGTGGGCTTTCCTGCAGGTGGGGGCACTGATTCAGTATTGCGTGCTATTGCTGCAAAGCTTACGGAAAATTTAGGCGTTTCCGTTGTCGTTGAGAATAAGCCAGGAGCTAATGGCAATATTGCTGGCGAAATGGTTTCGAAAGCAGTACCAGATGGATATACCTTTTTATATAACACTTCATCAATGGTGTTGAGTCCTTATCTTTATCCCAAACTCAACTACGATTACACGAAAGAATTAATTCCTGTTGCCTTGACTGCCAACATTCCTTTTGTCTTGGCAGTAACTCCTTCATTTCCGCCAAATAATATTAAAGAGTTCGTGGCTTATTTGAAGGCTAACCCCAATAAGGTAAATTACGCCACGGCAGGCGAGGGTAACGTCACGCATTTAGCTACTGTATTGTTCCTTCAAAGTATTGGAGCACAAGCAACCCATGTCCCATACAAAGGCGAGGCTCCGGGCTTAGCAGATTTACTCGGCGGACAAGTGCAATTTATGTTGGGAAACTCGAATTCCCTCATCCCTCAAATTAAACAGAAGAATCTCAAAGGTATCGCAAGTGCGAGCTTAAAAAGAATGGCCGCATTACCAGAGCTCCCCACTTTATCAGAGACGATTCTTCCGGGTGTTGAATATGGTGCTTGGTCTGGCGTGATGGCACCAGCTGGAACTCCAAAACCTATAGTTGCCAAAATGAATGCCGCTTTAAATAAGGCCTTACAAGATCCTGAGCTGAGAGACAAGATAATCAGCACGAGTGCCGAAGTTCGTGGTTCAAGTGAGCAAGAATACGCAAGCTTTCTCAAGGCTGAATCAGATCGTTGGGGGAAAGTAATTCGTGGTCTGGGATTGACGCTGGATGACAAGAAGTAAGTTAGCAAATTTATTTCTTCAGCGCCGTAAAAAAATATGGTGCAACACAGCAAATTTGTTTGCATAGTTTGAAGGGGTCTCACCTATACTATAAAAATCAGCAGTAAAAACAATAATAATTGAGACAGATTGAAAATGCAAAACGACGATTTATGCTTTCTATCAGCAACTGAACAATCAGAGTTAATTCGTACTAAGAAAATTTCTGCAGAACAGCTAATTCGAGCCCACCTCGATCAAATAGAGCGTTTCAATCCTACCCTTAATGCGATTGTTACCTTAACGGCAGAATCTGCAATGGCAGAAGCTGTTATCGCCGATAAAAAAACTGCCAGTAACGAATCTGTAGGTGTCTTACATGGCTTGCCTGTTGCG